>NZ_JBEZJZ010000065.1:0-45778 GCF_040651455.1 Streptomyces sp. NPDC048483 | reverse complement strand
AGACGGACCGGGGCCGACCCGAAACCGACGGCCGCGCCCGGCTCTTCGAGCTCACCGTCCGCCTCCTGGAGCGCCTCGCGGCGGACCGGACCCTCATCCTGGCCCTGGAAGACCTGCACTGGGCCGACCGCTCCACCCGCGAGCTGCTCAGCTATCTGCTGCGCGCCCTCATCGGCAGCCGCCTGCTCATCGTCGCCACCTACCGCTCCGACGACCTGCACCGCCGCCACCCCCTGCGCCCCGCCCTCGCCGAGTACGAGCGCCTGCACTCCGTCACCCGCCTCCCCCTGCCCCGCTTCGACCGCACCGAGGTCCGCCGCCAACTCGCGGCCATTCGCGGCGAGCTCCCGGCCGAGCAGGAGCTCGACCGGGTCTTCGCACGCTCCGAGGGCAACGCGTTCTTCGTCGAGGAGCTGGCCTCCAGCCTCCTCGAAGGCTTCCCGGGCGGCATCAGCGACTCCCTGCGCGACCTCTTGCTGGTCCGGGTCGAGGCGCTGCCGGACGAGGTGCAGCGCGTGGTGCGGATCGTCGCCGAGGGCGGCTCCGAGGTGGAGTTCCGCCTCCTTGTCACCGTCACCGGCCTTGCCGAGGACGAGCTGATCGAGGCCCTGCGATCCGCCGTCGGCGCCGCAGTCCTGCAGCCGTACGACGAGGGCGAGTCCTACAGTTTCCGGCACGCCCTGATGCGCGAGGCCGTGGCGGGCGACCTGCTGCCCGGTGAGCGCTCCCGGCTCAGCCGCCGCTATGCGGAGGCGCTGGAGGCCGACCCCACGCTCGTACGGTCCGAGGAGCGGGCCGGGCGCCTCGCCGGCTACTGGTTCGGCGCCCGTGACCCCGCTCGGGCACTGCCCGCCGTGATCGCCGCGGCGGCCGCAGCCCGCGGCCGGCACGCGTTCGCCGAGCAGCACCAACTGCTTGAGCGGGCACTGGAGCTGTGGGAGGACGCCCCCGAGGAGCTGCGCCGCAAGGCGATGCGGCAGGGCATGGCGGACGGCTTGTGCCTGGCCGGCTACCCCGACATTCCTGGGGACCTCGTGGACCTGCTCGCCGCGATCACAGTCGCCGCGCGTCTCACCGGAGAGCGGGAGCGGGCGCTCGCCCTCTGCAAGCGGGCGTTGCGCAAGCTGGCGGGCGACCCTCTGCGTGCGGCCTGGTTCTGGATCGAGCGCTACCAGCTGGTGCGCGACTTGTCCCGCTCGGACGGCTGGGACGAGATCGCCCATGCCCAGAAGCTGGTGAAGGGCCTGCCGCCGTCCGTCGTGCACGCCGATGTACTGACGTATGCGGCGCACTGGTACATCGTGCACCGGCCGGCGCCGAGCGCGCACGAGACCGCGGAACAGGCGGTGGAGCTCTGCCGGATCACGGGCGCCGAGATCACCGGACTCGCCGCGCGGCACACCCTGGCCTGGCTCACCATCCACTCGGGCAACGTCGAGGCCGGGCTCGAGCAGGCCCGCGACGTGTGCGCCAGGGACCTGGAGCCGGGCAACGCCAACGTAGTGCTGCGTGGCTACGGCAATCTGTCCACGGCGCTGCACGGCCTCGGCCGCTACACCGAGGCCGTCGAGACTGCCGAGCAGGGCAGTGGCCTTGCCGAGCGGCACGGGCTGCCGAATACCGCCTCGTACATCGACAGCAACCTCGCCGAATCCCTCATCCACCTCGGCCACTGGGCCGACGCCGACAAAGTCCTCGAGCGGGCCCTCGGCCGCCGCGGGGTGAGCGCCCGCATCCGGGCGCTGATCGCCGAGCGGAGGGCCGAACTGGCCCTGGCCCGGGGAGCGTACGACGAGGCCCGGCGCTGGATGGAGAAGACCGACAGCAGCACCACCGGCCCTTACCCGGAGCCACAGCACACCCTGGCCATGGCCCGCATGACCATCGCGCTGGCGGCCGCCGACGGCCGCATCCTCGACGTCCGCTCCCTGCTGGATACGGCGGTCGGCGAGGCCATCCCCTTCGGCCACCACCGCTACGGCTGGCCCCTGTTGTACGAGGCCGCGACGGCGGAAGCGCGGGCCCGCGGGCTCGCGGTGGCCGGGCCGGGGCGCGCGGCGGCGGTGGCGCGGATCCGTGAGGCGATGAAGGGGCAGCCCCAGTTCGTACCGCTGTGGGCCGCGCAGGCCCTGATGATCGAGGCCGAACTGCTCACCGTCGAGGGCCGGGACGCCACCGCCCGCTGGACGGAGGCCGTGGCTGCCACCGAGCAGCTGGAGGCCCCGACGCTCCTTGCCACTGCCCGGCTGCGGCTCGCGGAGGCGCTGATCACCCAGGGTGGTGCAGGGCCCCGCGGTGCGGCCGGCGAGCTGCTGCGGCAGGCCGAGGCGGTGGCGCGCGACTTGGGCGCGGCGCCGCTCGAGGCGGAGATCGTCGCGCTGGCCCGCCGTGCCCGGATCCCGCTGCGGCAGGCCGACGACAAAGCGGCCCCGGCGCCGGGGGCGGCGCTGGGGCTGACCGAGCGGGAGCGGGAGGTGCTGCGGCTGGTCGCCGCCGGGCGCAGCAACCGGAAGATCGCGGAGGAGCTGTTCATCTCGCCGAAGACGGTAAGCGTGCACGTCTCCAACATCCTGGCCAAGCTGGGCGCTTCAGGCCGAGGGGAGGCCGCGATGATCGCGCACCGGCTGGGGGGCTTCGACGAGTGACACTCTGCTGAGGTGCACAGCTTGGTGGGGTCCACGAGCTCCGCCCCCGGACCCCATCAGTCAGCCGATCTCCAGCCGCAGAATGCGGTCGTCCTCCTCGCGCGGGTCGCCCTGGGACGCCGCTGCCCGAGCGGTCGAGGGCGTCATGCCGGCTGGCGGGAACGACGGTTGCGGTCCCGCGGAGCGAGCCGCGGCAGCAGCTCGGCCAACTGGGGTCCCGGAATACGTCAGAGACGTCGGCGTCAAATGCGATGCGACCCCCAACCGCTCCAAGGACGTCATCTCCGACACCCGTACCGCGTACGACGACGGTGCTTACGGCGCCGCGCCCGGCAAGGGTGACGCGACCGCGACGGCTCAGCTGAAGAAGTACGACGGCGCCACCGCGATGTATCTGGAATCGAGCGCCACCTACGACGCATACGGCCGCCAGCAGACCGTCACCGAACTGTCCGCTGACCTCACCAGCACGGGTGGCAAGAGTCCTTCGCGTACCGAACGCACCGACGGTCTGACCACCAGCACCGTCTATTCACCAGGAACTGGGCTTCCCACAAAGATCACCAAGACCAGTCCACCCGCCACACCTGGTGACAGCACATCGGCCCAGACCACCACCACGGAGCTGGACCCTCTGCGCGGACAGACCGCAGCATCCGTCGACACCAACGGCAAGCGCACCGAGTTCCGCTATGACGCCTTTGGACGATCCTGGATGCTCTGGCTCGCCAACCGCAAGACCACCGACCTGCCCAACTACCAATTCAATTATTACGTCGAGGAGGGCAAGCCCACCGCGGTGGCAACTCGTACCCTGAACCCCGTCGGGGACAGCCAGGTCACCTCGTACACCCTCTACGACGGGCTCCTGCGCGCCCGCCAGGTTCAGGCGCCCGGCCCGGAGGGCGGCCGGTTGCTGACCGACACCTTCTACGACCCACGAGGGCTCGTGACAAAGACCTTCGCGCCTTACTACACCACTGGCAGACCCGACCGCTTGCTCTTCACACCCGACAATGCCCTGAGCGTCGAGAGCCAGACCTGGAAGCCATACGACGGCCTGGGCAGGGAAACCGAGTCCCGCCAAGTCGCTGGGAACGGGGACGGCGGCAAGATCCTGGCCGCAACCCACACGACGTACGGCGGCGACCGCACCACTGTGATCCCGCCCACCGGCGGGACCGCCACCACCTCCCTCACCGACGCCCGTGGCCACACCACTGAGTTGCGGCAGCATCAGAACGCGTCGGCGGAAGCCCCGTATGACACAACCCGCTACGTCTACACACCGGCGGGCAAACTGGCCAAGGTGACCGACCCGACGGGCAACATGTGGACCTACACCTTCGACCAGCGCGGCAACCAGGTGGCGTCCACCGACCCGGACAAGGGGACCACCAAAGCCACATTCGACGACCGGGGGCACCAGACCAGCAGCACCGACAGCCGCGGAGTCACTCTCGCCACCACCTACGACGGACTCGGCCGCACGACCACACTCCGGGACGACACCGCGGACGGGGCTCTCCGCGCCAAGTGGGTCTACGACACTGTCCCCGGCGCCAAGGGGCAACTCGCCGAGTCCACCCGCTTCGTCGGCGGACAGGCATACACCCACAAGGTGACGGCTTACGACCGGCTCTACCAGCCACAGCGAACCGCCATGGTTGTCCCCGACTCCGAGGGAAAACTCGGCGGCACCTACCTGGACGACACCGGCTACTACGCCAACGGCCTCGTCAAGAGTGCGTCCTTCTCCGCGGCCGGGGCACACCCGGGCGGCAACTGGACCACAACATATGAGGACGACACGCTGCGACCGATCGCTACTTTCGACGGGCAAGGTGTGCGCGCCGATACCTCCTACAGCTACACCGGCCAACCGCTGTAATACCGCCTCGGTGGCACGGGAAGTGCCGGCGGCGGCAAGAAGATCCAGATCACCAACACCTATGAGTGGGGCACCGAACGACTGGCCACCACTCGCGTGGACCGGCAGGACATCGCGGGAGTCGATAAGTTCGCGAGCTATGGCTACGACCCCGCGGGCAACATCACCTCGATCTCCGACGTCTCACGCTCAGGTACCGACACCCAGTGCTTCACCTACGACTACCTGAGGCGCCTTACCGAGGGATGGACACAGGACGAGAAGGCCTGCGCCGGAGCACCCGCCAAGGACCACATCGCAGGACCCGCCCCCTTCTGGCAGTCCTACGCCTACGACAAGGCGGGCAATCGCACCGCCCGCACGGACCACGCTCCAGGTGGTGACACCACCAAGGAGACCAAGACCAACTACACCTACGCCGCCCCGGACGGCCGCAGCCACACGCTCTGCTGTCCACCAGAACGGACGGCGACGAGACCTCAGCGAACTCCTACGACTATGACCCGGCAGGCAACACGACCAGCCGTCAACTGAGCAGCAACAAACAGACACTGACCTGGGACGCCGAAGGCCATCTGGCCAAGGCAACCACCGAAGGTCGCGCAGCCGAGTCCGTCGAGTACGTCTACGACGCAGACGGCAACCGCCTCATGGCACGCACCCCCGACAAGACCACCCTCTACCTCGGCGACAAGACCGAGATCAGCCTCGCCAAAGGCGCGGAGAGGCCCGAAGCGACGCGCTACATGCCCCTCGGCGGTGGCCACCAGGCAGTCCTCGCCGACGACGGCAGCTACACGATCACTCTCGCGGACCACCACGCCACGGGCCAGCTCGCCATCACCACGAACGACCTGGCGATGGTCCAGCGACGGGCTCTGCCTTCGGCAGCAGTCGAGGCGACAGCCCCAAGGCGTGGCCCGGAAGCAAGGGTTTCGTCGACGGCATCGACGACACCGACATCACCGGCCTGACTCACCTCGGAGCACGTGAGTACGACCCGGAAACCGGCCGCTTCCTCTCCGTCGACCCGGTGATGGACCCATCCGACCCGCAGCAGATGCAGGGTTACGCATACGGCAACAGCAATCCGGTCACCAACGTGGACCCCGACGGCCGTCAGGTCCTGATGCCCGACGGACTCGGCCACGGCGTATCGAACGGCAAGATATCCGGCTGGCCGCCGCCCGGCCGCAGTGGCGCCGGAGGCGGGTCGTCGTACAGCACCTACGAGCAGGCCAGGACGGCGATGTGGAGCCGGGGTCCGACCGGAACCCAGTTCACGAAGTTCAACATCGGCAAGGGCGAAAACCGAGGCATCATCATGGTGCGTTACTTCATCCACACGTACGACGCCATGCGCGTGGTCCCGGGCACCGCCCTCCTCCTGGGAGACAACAGATCCTTCTCCCTTGCACCCGATACCGACGCTTACCGCATGGTCCTCTTCTGGGACACCGCGTCCGGGGACGTCACGTTCAAAGTGTCGCCCTCACACACACCGCCCCGGGACACGGAGATTTCGAGCTACGCCCAAGGGGGCGGACGAGCCCCCATTCCGGTTCATGTTCCCTCAAAGATGCTGCCGGCGAACCCGCTGTATCTGAACATGGCGTCCTGGAAAACGATCCTGGGGCGGAACATACTGAACGACAACGGCTCTGACTCGGACGCCCTCAGAGTGAGCGTTCACGGAGTCCAGCCTGTGGCGTCTGTGGGTGCCGTGGACAACTCACTGGAGATCAGTGCGACTCAACACTCCGTTGGCGTGGCGCGTTCAGGTAACGCATACCCGGACTTCGAGGTCGTCCAATATCGCGATGCGTGGAGCGTGAAGAGCATCGCGCGCGACGAAATGGCCAACGAGGATGGCTACGATGCCGTCGACGGATTCCCGGGACGTCAGTTGATCAATAACCGTAAGTGGATCGACGGAAAATGCGTACGGAGTTGCTGAAAGTGAAGAAAATTTCCCAGGGAGTGGTTGCGGATTCCACGGCTCGTTGGCTCGTCCGCTGCGGGGTCCGGTATGCGATCACCTTCGTGGCGGGATGGCTTCTTGTTTCAGCGCTGGCTGAACGCCCTCTCGCTTCGACGACATCAGAGTTTTCCACGCGTCTTCCCTTCTGGGAATCTTTCCTGCGCCTTGCGGCCGACGGGTGGCGGCCGTTGCTGATGCAGGGATGCCAGTCCCTGTTCATCCTGGGATTGACCGCCCGTCACAGGCATAAGGAGACACCGGTATCCTTCAGGCTCCGCGCGTCGTTCCTACTCCTCATCCCGTTGTGGTCATATCTCTTCTTCACTCCGCCCAGCATGCTTCTGGTCATGGTGGCTGTGCAGGTGGTGTTCGGGGCACTGATCATGCCGCTGAACACGAAGCGGCGATCGAAGCGCGGCAGCCAGGAGAGCGCCTCTCCTGGCCTTGCTTGGCCGGGAGCGCCGGACAGCTGACGGCGAGGGCCCCGCACAGGGCTGTTGTGCGGGCGGGGGTTACGCGACGCCGAAGAACACGCTGCCCGTGCCCCCCAGGTTGGGGGAGTGGAAGTACGCGTTGATCGCGCGGCTCAGATCGCCCTTGCTAACACGCCTGTGCCACTCGAGATCGCCGCCCACTGGCCAGGCCACACGGCCCACCTCGACGTGAAGAAGGTGAGTTGACCATCGGTGAGTCCTTGTCCACCAGTGCTGGCCCACCGCATCCGCCTGCCCGCCGAACGATCGGACCAGGTGCGGATTGAGCCTTGGTGAGGAGCTCACACCACAACAGGCCGCTGCACTGGTAGTCGCCCACCTTCCCCTCGATTGCGGGCCGGCCATCGACGGGCCGTGGCCCCCGCCCAACAGCCGTACTGATTGAGCTGTCTCAGGCCGCCCGGTCTGGAAGGCCGTCCCATGCCGAGCCTCGGCGGCAGACGCGGCGGGCCGGCCAAAGTCACCTGTCAAACGGGGAGCCGCGTCAGCTGTATCCCCGCGGTCGCAGCACATGGACCCTCGCTCGATGCGTTGTCTTAGCCCACCATTAGGTCCTTGCTGGTCAGCTGCGCCCGAATGCCGTTCTTCGTCACGGAGATGTCGCGCAGCCGAATGTCGCCCGGCAGGCTGTCCGGCAGCTGCGCGGAGAACTCCATCTGCTGCGCGACCTTCGGCTCCCGGAGCTTCTGTAGGCCCTGGATGAGCGAGGGATCGATGCCGGTGGGCTTGAGCAGCGACGGATGGTCCACGAGCGTGTCCAGCACGCGGCCCTTCATCATCTGCTGCGGAAAGACGTGCTTCCCAGTTGCCTGTTGCAGCTCGCCCTCGTCCATCTTGTCGGCGACGGGTGCAGTCAGCTGCAGGCCACCGCCCTTGCCGGGTACGTAGGTGAGCAGGCCGGGCACCACCACGCGGGTGTCCTGCAGGGTCATGCGCAGGCCGCGGTCCCCGGTGCGCTGCAACTGCGCACGCCCCCGGATCCGAGCCTGCTTGTCACCCACCGGCAGGTTGCCGCCGGCCAGCACCGTGTTCTTCTCAGGTCCGGGCATCAAGTGGACCTGCGACGCGCCGACTTCGCGGTTCAGGTCCTTGAAGTCGAGCAGGATGTCACCGCGCACCCGGCTCAGCACCGCACCCTTGACCGAGGACGGCAGGCTGCCGACGATCCGGATGTCGTCCACCGTCCCCTTCACCTGAGCGACGGAGACCGGCCCGGCATCGACATCGGGGACATTGACCTCGACGTGGTCGATGTTGCCCGCGAGCACCTGCCCGATGAACGGGAAGCCGGCGATGTGCACCTCGGGCTCGGCGTGCAGCTTCAACGCCTTCTGCACCTGCTGCGCCGCCAGGTTCTCCGCGTAGAGCACGGCCCACCGGTCACCGAGCGCAAGAAACGCAAGAACGACGGCCAGCGCGACAACCACCTTCGCGGTCCTCCGCACGATCCGACGCGGCTTGCCCCCGGCCCGCGGGTGCTCCCTCTCGTCGCCGGCGATCGTGTTGTCAGTGCCTGCGCCGGCCGCGGTTGGGACTCCAGCTGCGCCGACGACGCTGGTGTCGGCGCCGGTGGCCATGGCCGGGCCCGTGCCGCTGTCGGCGGCAGCAGCGGTGCCAGTAGCGGCGGTACTGGAGCCGAAGTCAGCGCCGGCGCCCGAGTCGGTGCCGTAGTCGGTGTCAGCGGCGGTGGCGCTGCCGGCGCCCGTACCGGAGTCGGCGGTGTTCCCCTGGGCCGACAAGGCATCCGGCTCTTCGCCGCCCTGGGCCGACGGCTCGTCCGGGCCGTCCTGGGCAGCACGGCTCGCCGGTACCCGCGCCTTGGAGTCTGCGGAAGGTTCGTTGGAGAGCATCCCCACCATGCGACCACAGCCCAGGCACGCGAACCAAGTTGTGCACAGTCTTCGAGACACCTACGCAGAGGACGCCGAAACCGGAGTCGGTGCCGTGCCCGAGCGCTGTGTTGAGTTGAAGAAGGTCTGTCCCGCTCACTCGAGAACGAAGCGGTAGTTGCGTCAGTGTGCGCCGCATAAGCTCCCCGTATCCGGTCTAAACGTCTCATTCTGACCACTTGTCAGCGTCACAGTTATGCCACCTTCTGTGACACCGCAGGTCACGGCAGAGATTGTGAGCGCAGCCTGTCATCATGCGTCCATGAGGCATGCGGAATGGGCTGTGGGAGGTCGCGGAGCCCATGATCCCGCCGCCGAAGGTGCGGCCGCAGGGCGGTGGGAGCCAGGACACGCCTGACGAGACGGCGTTCGCGGCGATCGTCTACGTGCCGGTGAGCGGCTGTGTCTGGCGTGCGTTCCCGCCGTGCTTCGGGATGTCGAAGTCGACCGCCCACCACCGGTTTCTGCTCTGGTCGCGGGCAGGGGGGTGGGGCCGGCTGCACGAGGCGGTCCTGCACCGGTTCGACGGCGCTGGCCTGATCGACGTTACTGGGCTCCGCCCACGTTAGGCCCAAGAAGGCGGGCGAGCCCACGGGCCCGAGCCCCGTGGACCGGGGTAAAGCGGGTTCCAGGGTGCACATCCTGTCGGACGCGAACGGACTGCCCCTGGTTGTCGGCCTCTCCGCAAGGGGTCACGCGGCTGTACGACGTGACGGTGCGCCTGCCGCACTGACCCACCGCCCGTGAACGCCATGGAGCCCCGGACGAGACCGTCCGGGGCTCCGCTGTCTGCCAGGTCAGGCCGGGAGGAAGGCCGCGGCCGTCGCCGCGCCGAGGCACGCGCCGGCCACGGTCTGGGCGACAGTGTGGTACGTCAGCGCCACCCGGGACCAACACACCGCGATGGTGAGCAGGTAGGCGAGCAGCCACCAGGGCGAGTGCACGACGGCGAGCAATGCGGGGACCGCGGACGCGACCGCGGAGTCCACGCTGATCTTCCATACCGTGTTCACGGCCAGAAGGACGATGGTCATGGCCCACAGGGCGAGCATGGCGATGAGGATGCCGGTCGGGGCATGGCCGAGGACCATGACGAGCGACCCGAGCCCGATGGACGCCAGGATCACCAGGAAGATCGGGCCACGCTTCGCACGGTCCACGACGTGCCGGTCACCCCAGGTGCCCCGCTTGCGCTCCCACTCGATGTACCCCGCCGGGACGAGCCCGGCGCACAGGCACCGAGCAGGCCCCACGGAATGCCGCTCCAGTCGCCGGCGGCCGCCAGGCCGATGCCCACCATGCCGACCACGAGGACGTTACGGGGCTGAAGAACATCAGTGACGGTCCGGGCCGTAATGGCGTAACGCGTCATGCGACTGACCCCCCAGCCGCGAGCAAGCTTTGCGCATGGGACGGGCTGCTCTTCTTGTACGCCCTGGCCACTCGGCGGAGCCATGCGATCTCTCCGTCCTGGTCCGTGTCCGCGGGCTGCTCGAATGCCGCGACCGGAGCCGCGGGCGCCCCTCCCGCCTTGGCTGCAAGTGCGGCCTTGATCCAGTATGCCTGAGCGACAGCACCGTGGGCGGCCCCCTTTCAGTGGCCGCCATCAGGTTGTCGGGGACCTGATGACGCAGTTTCTCGATCGCGTCTGCGACATCGTGGATCCACCTGTCGAGCCGCAGCCCAGCGTCCATGTCGCGGCGGGTCAGCTCGCGGTAGCGGGAGAGCGGCGGCTCCATCGGGATGGCGGGGAAGGCGGTCGCCATCTCGCGCCACATCGGGTACGGACCCGCAAGGGCCCACCAGGCGCGGGCGCGGCGGAGGACCTTCGATGCCGGACTGGCTCAATGCCGTCCGGCAGGACATCTGCCCAGCCTGCGGAGCATTTTGGCGATCATGGTGGACGACCACGTGCGGGCGGCTGGGGGAGTGATCCCCTCGGTATTGAATGCCTTGGCGATGCTGTACGCCGATTCCCCCGACATGAAGTCCTGGAAGATGCGGGTGACGACGTCGGCCTCTTCTGGGACGAGTTGCCCCTTCTTCTCGCCCTTGCGGACCCAGCCGTAGGCGATACGTCCCTGGGCCTGGCCGTTCTGGGCTGAGGAGAGATGCTGGCGGGCGACGCGGCGTGCGGTGTCCTCTGAGGACTTGAGCGCCATTACGCACATCATGCGGGCCATGTGGCGGTCGCTGTCGTTGATCAGGTTCATGTGGCCGCCGGTGGCGCCGGTGACCGGGCGCTTGACGTATTCGACGATGTCGATGAGGTCTTCGAGGTCCCGTGGTTGTCGGACCAGCCGGTCGAGGTCGTAGAAGATGACGCCGTCGATCACACCGTGAGCGAGGTCGGCGAGCAGTTGGCGGAACTCGGGGCGCGGCACCATCCAGTCGATAGAGCCGTCGGGCTTGACGATCTTGCGCTTCTTGAACGCCGAGGTGTCGTTCTCCTTGTAGATCTTGGCGAAAGGGCCCCAGCGAAGACGAGCGCGTGAGTCCTCGGAGTCTTCGAGCTGGTGGTCTTCGCCGGTTTCGAGGCCGAAGCGGTCGGAGGAGATGCGCAGGTACGCGCCAGGGCGCTTGGGCGCGTAGGCGGCCAGATGGTCGTAGAGGTTGAGGGTGACCTGCCCGCCGCGGGCGTGTGCGGGGACGTCGAAGTCCTCCCAGACGGTGGGAGCTGCGGTTGTCACGGTGTTCGGCTCCTGGTGCTCAGTGGCTCCGATACCGGGCACTTTCCGTTGAAATCACGGGCTTGGTGGTGCCGTGGATCCGCTGCAGGATCCGCGGCCGCCGGTGTGGATACTGATCACCATGCGTATCGACTTTGACCCCGCTGAGATGTCCCGCAACGAGTTCTACAAGCTGCTGACCGCGACGGTGGTGCCGCGGCCGATTGCCTGGGTGTCCACGGTCTCGGCGGACGGGGTTCATAACCTCGCACCGCACTCCTTCTTCAGCATTGCCAGCGTGGCCCCGCCTGTCGTGCAGTTCAGCTCTGTCGGGCGGAAGGACACGCTGCGGAACGTCGAGGCCACCGGGCAGTTCGTGGTGAGCTTTGCGGCGGAGGGGATGGAGCAGCAGATCAATGACAGTGCTACGGACTTTCCGCGGGGGGTGAGTGAGTTCGAGGCGGCGGGGATCGCTTCCGAGCCGAGTGTGCGGGTGAAGCCGCCGCGGGTGGCGGCCTCGCCGGTGGCGCTGGAGTGCGAGGTGCACAGCACGCTCGGGATCGGGGACTCCACGGTCGTGTTCGGGCGGGTGGTGCATGCGGTGGTGTCGGACGAGGTGCTGGCTGACGGGCATCCCGAGATCGCGAAGCTGCGGCCGTTGTCCCGGCTGGGCAAGGACGAGTGGGGCACCGTCGGCGGCCTGCGGGAGCTTTCGCGTATCCGGCATGCGGAGTGGCAGGGGCCCACCCGGCAGCAGTGAGCGGGGAGGGTTTCAAGTCGGTTCTTTTCGGGGCCACTTCCGGCTCATGGAAGTCTTCGAGACTCTGCGGTGACGGTGTCGGTGCCGGCCGGCGCAATGGGCGAATGGAGTCGCTGTGAACGACGACCTTGTTCCCGTCCGCGAGTCTCTCGGGGCCGAGTCCGCCTCCCGTTCCGTGGCGGCGGCGTTCAGCAGGCGGTTTGCCCTGCGGGCAGCGGCCGCGGGCGCGGTTGCCGTACCGGTGACGGCGTACGGGACCCAGACCGCGGCCGCCGCCGACCGCGGACGGGGGCTGCGGGTGATGACCTTCAACCTGCGGTACGCCTCCGACACCCGGCCGAATTCCTGGGCCGAGCGGCGTCCCGTAATGCGCTCGCTGCTGCGGCGCGAGGCCCCGCACCTGCTCGGCACCCAGGAGGGGCTCTACGGGCAGCTGCGGGATATCGCGGAGGATCTCGGTCCGCAGTACGCCTGGGTGGGGACGGGTCGGGGTGGCGGCAGCCAGGATGAATTCGCGGCGATTTTCTATGATGCGCGGCGGCTCGCACCGGTCGCGTACGACCATTTCTGGCTGTCCGATACGCCGTATCTGATCGGGTCGGCGACATGGGGGAACACCGTCATTCGGATGGTGACCTGGGTCCGGTTCCGGGACGTACGGGCGGGGGGCGAGTTCTATGCCTTGAACACGCACCTTGATCACGCGAATCAGTACTCAAGGGAAAAGTCCGCCGCGCTGATCACCGAGCGGCTGGGCGCGCTCGATCCGTCACTGCCGCGGATCGTCACGGGCGACTTCAATGTCGCGGCGCACAAGAATCCCGTGTACGAGGCGATGCTCGGTGACGGGGCGCTCGTCGACAGCTGGGACGTGGCCGAGCAGCGGAGCGCGCAGTACGCGACGTTTCACGGGTACCGGCCGCTGGTGCCGGACGGGGACCGGATCGACTGGATTCTCACCTCGGCGGGCGTGCGGACGCGGCGGGCCACGATCAATACGTTCTCCGAGCACGGACAGTTTCCGAGCGACCACCTTCCGGTGCAGGCGGTGGTGGAGTGGTGAGTCCCGGCCTCGACCGGACGACCTGCGCGGGATCCGGGGCCGGTCATGGGGCTGGGGCGTGGCCGTCGCGGCATCTGCTGGGTGATCAGCGCTGGTGGGCGGCCGCCCCGCGGATCTGGAGGCCGTCGAGGAGTTCCTGGGTCGCGGCCGCCACGGCGTCCACCGCGTGATCGAAGACCTCGCGGTTGTGCGCGGCCGGCGCGCGGAAGCCGGAGACCTTGCGGACGTACTGCAAGGCCGCGGCCCGGATGTCCTCGTCGGTGACCTCGGGCGTGATGGGCGGTCGGAGAGTCTTGATGCTGCGGCACATGGGTCCAGTCTGCCCCCTCGTCGGTGGATACGGAGCCGCCGCAGTTCAGCCGAGCCCCGTGACCCGCATCGTGATGTTGAGGCGGCCGCTGGTCAGACCGGACGCAGGGTCGCAGGTGCCCGGCCGGACCTTGGGCACCCCGTGGTACGCGAACCGGGACGGCCCGCCGAAGACGAACAGATCGCCGGAGGCCAGCTCGATGTCGGTGTACGGCTTGGTACGCGTCTCCGTATTGCCGAAGCGGAAGACGCAGGTGTCGCCGATGCTGAGGGAGACGACCGGCGCGCCGGACCGTTCCTCCTTGTCCTGGTGCATGCCGAGCTTCGCCTCGGCGTCGTAGAAATTGATCAGCGCGGTGTCGGGCGTGTAGCCGTCGCCCGAGGTCGCGTCCTGGTACGCCTCGACCAGCGCCCGGCGGCCCAACTCCACCATCCAGTCAGGGAATTCGGCGACGCGGGCGCCATTCACGTCGTCGGCGGTACGGGTATACGCGTACGGCTGCCAGTGCCAGCCGATGCACACCGTCTGGACGGACATTACGCCGCCCCGGGGGAGCTTGGTGTGCCGGATCGGAGCCGGGCCGCGTGCCCAGCCGCGGCAGGCGGTGACCAGCTCGCGCTGCTGGGCCAGGGTCAGCCAGCCGGGGACGTGGACGGCACCGGGGGCGAGTTCGCGGCGGGAGCGGGGGGCGCCAGGGGGATGCGAGGGGCTCAAGGTTTCAGAGCGGCCGGATGGGCTTGTGAGCTGCCTGGGCGCCCGCCGGCCCTCGAGTCCCCCGACGTTCTCGAAGTCCTCGAAGCCGGGAAGTGGCGTGCTCATGTGCTCCTCGACCTGCCTTGCTGTCGTGCCCGGTATCTCGTCGGGCGCTGCCCGGTGTCTCGTCGGTCGCGTGGCCTCGTCGTGTCTCTCTTCAGCGTGCCACGGGGCGGCCTGCCGCGGAGTCTGGGGGCGGCCGAGGGGCAACCATCGCCGACCATTCTGCCGCTCGCCGGGGCGCCACGGCGCCCGGCCGGGCTACTTCAGGTCGATTTCAGATCGATCTGGAACACCTTGTCGGAGCCGTCGCCACCGTCCCCGTTGCTGTCCGCGTTCGTCGTCGTCAGCCAGAGCGAGTTCTTGCCGGGTACGGACTCGACCGTACGCAGCCGCCCGTAGTCGTGGGTGTAGTACGCCTCGGGGGTGCCCGCGGTGGTGCCGTCGACCGGAATGCGCCACAGGCGTTCGCCGCGCAGCGCCGCCATGTAGACCGCCCCGTCGGCGTACGCGACCGCGCTGGGGGAGGCCTCCTTGACCGGCCACTGGCGCTTGGGGTTGGTCATGCCGGCGGTGGAGCAGGTGCCCTCACACAGGGGCCAGCCGTAGTTCTTTCCCGGCTCGATGAGATTCAGCTCGTCGTACTTGCTGTCGCCGAACTCGGCTTCCCACAGATGTCCTTGGGTGTCCCAGGTGATGCCCTGCGGGTTGCGGTGGCCGTAGGAGTAGAGCAGGGAGCCGAACGGGTTGCCGGGGGCGGGTTTGCCGTCGGGGGTCATCCGCAGGATCTTGCCGTTCAGAGACTTCTTGTCCTGCGCCAGGTCGGGGGTCTGCGCCTCGCCCGTAGTGGCGTACAGGTATCCGTCCGGCCCGAATTTGAGGCGCCCGCCGTTGTGGTACTTGTTCTTCTTGATGCCGTCGACGAGGACCTTGTAGTCGCTGAGCTTGCCGCCGTCGAAGGTCATTCTGGCGATGCGGTTGCCTTCCGGGGCCGTGTGCATCACATACACGTCATGGTCGCTGGTCCAGGACGGCGATACGGCGATACTCAGCAGTCCGCCCTCGCCGCCCGTGGTGACGGTGTCGGGGACCTTGCCGACCTGCGTCTTCGTACCGTCCTGGGTGAGCGTGGAGACGGTGAACGAGTCGCGCTCGGTGAGCAGGGCGGAGCCGTCGGGCAGCCAGCTCAGGCCCCAGGGGATGGACCAGCCCGACGAGATGGTCCTGGGGGTGCCCGGTACGGAGGCGGGGGCGCCGGGCGGCTTGGTGGTGGCGCCGTCGGTACCGGCCCCAGAGACGAGGATTCCGGTGGCAAGGGCGGCGGCCACCATCGTGAGCGGGGCGTGACGTGCGGCTCTGGTGCGGATGCGCATGGGGTTCCTCCGGTCGGAAGGCGTGACGGGGTGTTCCCTCGGGCGGGCATCAGCGGCGCCGGGCTGATAGGCGAGCGAAGCTAGGGCAAACCTGATAGGAAAGTTTCCTGTCTGATTCTCTGTTGGCGGGAAAGTACTGCGGTCGCGGGTGCCGGTCAAGGGGTGGGACGTTGGAGGTATCTCCGTTTCCGTTCACGGGAGTTGAGGGCGGATGAGGCCAGATGAAGTCAGCTGAATCAGGGGTGGGAGAGGCTGGAGGGTGAGTTGCTATCGCGCCATTGGTCGGAGCGTTTTCCCTCCGCCCCATTGACCGGAGCCCGTTGGCTGAGGATTCTGCAAAGCGATACAAGGCGACACAACGCAACGCGGTCGATGAACCGCCGACGGCCGGCGCCCCCTGGGACCGTTGGCGAGCTGACCGGCATGAGTCGCCTTCCTGGCCGCCTCCTCAGTCGCCTCCTTCGCAGTGCGCGCCTGAGCAATGCGGCCATGCCATGTCCCTTGCACGGCACCGCCATTCCCGTACCGCACCGCCACTACCTGTACGGCACCGCCACACCCCCCCCACGAAAGGCCGCCCCGCATGAACGACGCCATGGAACGCAGGCCCCAGACCCCCGAAACCCCCCAGCGCCCGCCCGCCGCATGCCCCGCCGCCCCGTACGGCGAGCAGACCGCCTGGCAGACGCCCGACTACACGGTGATCGAGACGGCGCTCGAGGTCACCGCCTACTCCCTGACTGCCCGCTGACCGCCCGCCATGCTGCTGCAGGTGCTCGGCACCGCGGCGGGTGGCGGAGTGCCCCAGTGGAATTGCGCGTGCCCCGGGTGTTCCGGGGCACGCGCCCATCCCGGAAGGCGCCGCCGCCATGCCTCGCTCGCCGTACGAGCCGACGACGATCACTGGTTTCTGATCAACGCCACCCCCGACCTCGCCGACCAGATCGAGAGCACGCCGGCCCTGCACCCGGGCCCCGCGACACGCCGGACCCCCGTGGCGGGACTGGTACTCACCGATGCCGAACTCGACCACACCCTCGGCATCGCCCGCCTCCGCGAGGCCGACCGGATCGAGATCCTCGCCACCGGCCCGGTCCGCTCCGCGTTACGCGACCGGGCCCGCCTGGACGACATCCTCACGCCGTACGCCGCGCTCGTATGGCGGGAAGTGGGCCCCTGGCCGGTGCCGCTCTGCGACGGATCCGATGTCGAGATCAGCGCCGTACCAGTCTCCGGCAAGCGGCCCCGTTACGCGGCCGGGGAGAGCGATGCGGCGGATGCCAACGACGCATCGGATGGCTGCGACGTGTCGGGTGGCTACGGCACGTCGGGCGGCTACGGCGCATCAGGTCGCTACGGCGCATCGGATCGCCACGACGCGACGGGTGGCTCCGGCACACGCCCGCACGGTGAACCATGGGTGATCGCCGTCCGTCTGCACGACCGTCGCACCGGCGGCACCGCCGTCTACGCGCCCGCGCTCGCCTCCTGGCCCGACGCGTTCCAGGAGGCGCTTGCCGACGCCGACTGCGTCCTGCTCGACGGCACCTTTTGGGACGACGACGAACCGCGCCGCAGCGGATTCTCCCGCCGTACGGCCACCGGTATGGGCCATCTGCCCATCGACGGACCGGACGGCACCGCCACGCGTCTCGCCCCGCTCGCCGCCCGCTGCCTCTACACCCACCTCAACAACACCAACCCCCTCGTCGACCCCGATGCGCCACAGCACAAGCAGCTGGCCGAACGGGGGCTCGCGGTGGCCGCGGAAGGGATGGAGATCGCCCTATGAGCACGCCGTTCGAGGAGCGACTGCGCGCCGTGGCGCGCGAGAGTTACCACGACCGACATCCCTTCAACATCCGTATGCATCAAGGGGAGTTGACGCCGGACGAGCTGCGCCGCTGGATCCGAAACCGCTTCCACTACCAGCGCCATATCCCCGTCAAGGACGCCCTGATCACCGCAAAGCTGCGCACGCCGGAACTGCGCCGGATGTGGCTGCGCCGGATCGAGGACCACGACGGGCGGCAGCCGGGGGAGGGCGGCATCGAGCGCTGGCTGCGGCTGGGCGAGGCGGCGGGGCTCGACCGGTCGCTGCTGATGGACGAGACGGGGGTGCTGCCGGGCGTACGGCTCGCCGTCGACGGCTATGTCAACTTCTGCCGTCTGCGGTCCCCGCTCGAGGCCGTCGCCGCCTCGCTCACCGAACTGTCCGCCCCGGACATCATGCGCACCAGGATCGACGCCTTCGAGCAGCACTACCGCTGGATCGACGCCGACGGCCTGGCCTACTTCCGCGGCCGCCAGAGCCAGGGGCGGCGGGACAGCAAGGAAGCGCTGGCGCTCGTCCTGGACTGGGCGCGTACGGAGGCCGAGCAGGACCTGGCGGTCGCCGCCCTGACCTTCAAATGCCAGGTGCTGTGGGCGCTGCTGGACGCGGTCGAGCTGGGGGAGCGGCCGGCGGGGGAGCGGGCCGGGCAGGTGCGGCCATGACGGCGATGGCGCGATGGTGGCCCGTACTCGCCCCCGCCGTCCACCTCCGGTACGACCGGGTGCGCGACACCGATCTGCTGCTTCTGCCCGAGCGCGTCGTGGTCCTCGAGGGCAACGCGGGCGCCGTACTCCGCCTGTGCGACGGAGAGCGCGACGTCCCCGAAATCGTGGCGGAGCTGACCCGTCGCTTTCCCGGCGCGCCGGTGGCGGACGAGGTGCCGGACTTCCTCTGCCGAGTACGGGAGGAGGGCTGGCTGCGATGACCGCCGCCTCGCCGGCCCGCCCCTGGGCCTTACTGGCCGAGCTCACCCACGGCTGCCCGCTGCACTGCTCGTACTGCTCCAATCCGCTCCAACTCACCCAAAAATCAGCCGAGTTGACGACACTCCAATGGAAGGACGCACTCCGCCAGGCGGCCGACCTCGGCGTCGTCAGCACGCATCTCTCCGGCGGTGAGCCGCTGCTGCGCCCGGACCTGGCGGCGATCGTCGCGGCCGCCGACGGTGCCGGGATCCACACCCAGCTCGTCACCAGCGGCGTCGGTCTCGACCGGGCGCGGCTCGCCCGGCTGACCGACGCCGGGCTGCGCAGCGTCCAGCTCTCCGTCCAGCACGCCGACCCCACCACCTCCGACCTGATCGCCGGCCGCCGCTCCTTCGCCGCCAAGGAACGGGCCGCCGCCCTGGTCCGGGCCGCCGGACTGCCGCTCGGCCTCAACGTCGTCCTGCACCGCCACAACCTCGATGCCCTGGACGCGCTCATCGATCTCGCGCCCGCCTGGGGCGCGGACCGCATCGAACTCGCCAACACCCAGTTCTACGGGTGGGCGTTGCGCAACCGCGCCGCGCTGCTCCCCTCCCGTCGCCAGCTCGCCGACGCAGAGCGGACCGTGCGACGCCGACGCGCCGAGCTGGCCGACGACCGGATCGAGGTCGTCTGGGTCGTGCCGGACTACTTCGACGGCAACGCCAAGCCCTGCATGGGCGGTTGGGGCGCCCTCTCGCTCACCATCACGCCCGACGGGACGGTCCTGCCCTGCCCGGCGGCCGCGGCGATCCCGGGTCTCGACGCACCCAACGTCCGCGACCACGACCTGGAATGGATCTGGAACCATTCCGGGGCGTTCACCCGTTACCGGGGCACGGAATGGATGCGCGAGCCATGCCGCAGCTGTGACCTGCGCGAGAAGGACTTCGGCGGCTGCCGCTGCCAGGCGCACGCGCTCACCGGCGACGCCACAGCCACCGACCCCGCCTGCCGGCTCTCTCCGCACCACCCGCTCCTCCGCGACCTGGTGGACACCCCGCCCGAGCCGCCCGCCCAGGGCCTCGGCCCACCGCGCAGACCCGCCCGGCGCGTGACGGCCCCGGCAGGGGATGGGCGAAGGCCACCGATGACGCGGCAGCAGTGGGTGCGGCCGATCGGCCCCGGCCAACCCTGAATCCTGCCAACTCCTCCAAGCCCGCCAACTCCACTTGTCCCGCCAACTTCACCCACCCCGCAAGCCCCAGAAGGAAGCGACCCATGACACGACCGCACCGCTCCCGCCGATCCCTGTCGGTCGGCCTAGCAGTCCCCGCCCTGCTGCTCGGCACCGCCGGAGCCACCGGGGCCGCCGGCGCGGCGACTTCGCCCGTCGTCGCGCCTCGGGTGGCCGTCCCGATGGCCGCCGCGCCGTACGAATACCTGGGCTGGGGCGATCCGCAGAAGCCCGCCGAGGTGATGGCGGCGACCGGGACCAAGTGGTTCACGCTGGCCTTCATCCTCTCCGACGGCGGCTGCAACCCGAAGTGGGACGGAAACCGGGCGCTGACCGGCGGCAGCGATGAGTCGGCCATCAAGGAGATACGTGCCAGGGGCGGCGATGTGGTCGTCTCGGCGGGCGGTTGGAGCGGCGCCAAGCTCGGCGAGAAATGCGGCAGCGCCGCCGCGCTCGCCGGGGCGTACCAGAAGGTGATCGACGCGTACCGCCTCAAGGCGCTCGACATCGATATCGAGGACACCGAATTCACCGATGCCACGGTCCGCCGACGGGTCGTCGACGCCCTGAAGATCGTCAAGACCAAGAACCCCGGCATCATCACCTACATCACCATGGGCACGACCCCGGACGGCCCCGACGCCCATGGCAAGGACCTGATCAAGCAGGGCGCGGCGGCCGGTCTGGACAACGACGGCTGGATCGTCATGCCCTTCGACTTCGGCGGCCACAGCGGGACCATGGGCCAGGCCACCGTCAGCGCTCTGGAAGGCCTCAAGTCCGCGGTCAAGAGCGCCTACGGGTACGGCGACGTGGACGCCGACCGCCACCTCGGCGTCTCGTCGATGAATGGCAAGACCGACCAGGCCGACGAGACCGTCACCCTCGCGGACTTCCGTACGATCCTGGCCCATGCCCAGCAGCACCACCTTGCCCGCTTCGCCTTCTGGTCCGTCAACCGCGACCGCCAGTGCGGCTCCGGCAGCGACGGTGACAGCTGCAGCGGGGTGCCGCAGGAGCCGTATGCGTACACAAAGATCGTCGTGAAGTACATGGGGTGAGGGCGGAGCGGGGGAGGGGGCGGCGTACGGCGCTGTGGTCGCGGGCGGGGCCGGCATGGGACCCGTTCATCCGGGTGCTCGCGGCGGAGCCTTCGTCGTCGTACCTCGTCAGCGGGGGACGTCTACGCCGCCTCAACCACCTCTGAACGCACCGCCGTCGTCCAGACCTCCAGCAGCACCGCATACTCCGCCATGTCCTGCGCCGTCCACGCCAAGCCGTGCCGGGTGCGCACAAATCGCCTGATCGATTCATTGGCCTCGGACGCAGGAACGGGCATCCCCGTAGGGGCGGGAGGAGTTGGGGACATGTGAGACATGCTAGGGGCAGTCACTGACAATTCATCACCACGCGCGCCCGTCGTACGCTCCCCGCGCGCCCTCCCGCTGCCCTTCCCTCCGCCACTCCAACTCTCTGACCAGCAAGGACCATCGGCGACCCGTCCGCGCCTCGCTCTCTGCATGTGTCCAGTCCCACACGCTCCGCGTTCGCCCGATTTCCGGTTCGTTGATCCACTCGTACGGCCCCACCGGTTGTCACCGGAAGCGGCTACGGGTCGCCTACAGGCCGTCTACAGGCCGCCTACGGGTCGTCAACCCGCCGTCGGCCAGCCGTCGGCGACCATCAACCGACCATTGACGAACCGAGAGCGAGCTAACGGCACTTCCACACACCCTCAGCGAACCGCCCGCGGCAACCTGTATGCCACGCGCCTCAATTCAGGAACAGGCAGAACGGGTGCCCGGCTGGGTCGAAGAACACGCGGACGTCGTCCTGCGGCTGGGCCTCCGCCCGCGTCGCACCCAGCGCGACCGCATACGCTCCGGACTCGTCGAGGTCGTCGACGCGGAAGTCGAGATGGAGCATCTTCTGTTGCTCCGCCGCCCGTTCCGGCCACACCGGCGGCCGATACCCCGACTCCGACTGGAACGAGAGCCCCGTACCGCCCTCCGGTGGCCTGAGCAGTACCCAGTCCGGTTCGCTGCATTTCACCTCCCATCCCAGCAGTCGCTGATAGAAGCCCGCGAGCACATGGGCATCGGGGCAGTCCACGACCACCGTCGCCAGCGCGAACCGAGGTCTTTCCGTCATCAGCTCTCCTGTCGTTACGGCCGGAGCGTGGCTCGGGCGCGATCCGGACCGGTGCCATCCGGCCCGATCCGAAGCGCACGCTGATCGGGCTGTCGGCCGCCGAACATTACTCCGATCGGGTGGGCGCCGGAGGCCCGGTCATCACCAGTGCCCCACGGGTCAGATGCCGGTCCATGCGGGCGGCTCCAGGGCCCATTGTCAGTGGCCCCCCGTACGGTGGTCCCCGTAACTATCCGAGCTGCTGGCGCTTCTCGGACCCGCCCCGCCCCGGTGACAGCGCACCGGGGCGGGGCACCCGCTGCCTACCGGCAGCGGGAGGTGTGGTGCGACGAGCTTGGGAAGCAGGTGTGCCGCCCTGCGGCGCCCTGCCACTGCTCGGAGTCGTCTCGCACCGCAGCGTAGGCGCCGTGCATTCCGGCGTCCTGGAATGCCTTGAGGGTCCTGTCCAGCGCCGCACGGTCGGGACCGGGCCGCTCGGCGGTCGAGATGGCGGCGGCATCGGCGGCATCGGCGGCCGGCGTCGCGGGGGCCCGGACGGCCTCGCGCCATCAACCCTCGGAACTACCTTGATCCCAAATCCAGATGACACCTGCCAGGTATGGCGCCGTCGTCGCCGGTAGTCCGGCCCACTGTCCACTCCCCGGTCCCTCCTGAGGCGCGCCGCGGCTGTGTGAGTGACGATGGAATAGCGAAGGTGTAGCGGTGTACCGCGCAGGTGAGGGAGGGGCGCCGCAGGCACCTGCAGAGTCAGTTCGGGAGGCCCGGATGGATTACCCGGAACGCTATGAGCTGGTATTTCAGGCACTCGCTGTGGAAGACGACGTGGTGGTCGTCCGGCGTACCGAGAAGGCGGGAGCGGGCGGGTATCCGGTCTACGAGGATGAATCGGGGATCGTACGCGCGGAGATCAGCGACCGGGGCGAGGTGCGGATGTTGGCCAGCGGGGGCCACCAAGCGCCCCGGACGCCGTTGCTGGCGCGGCCGCTGTGCCCGTGAGCCGGGCCGGGTGAGGCCCTGGGGCAGGCGTGGCCCAGCCGATGGTGGGGCGAGCCACGCAGGAGGTCGGGTTGCGCCGGTGATCTGCGTAGCGGTCGGGCGTTCACCACTAGGGGAGGTAGTACGAAGCCATCGGGCGAGCGGCGGTCGGGCCGGGCCCCTCCGTTGAACGGTGCGGCGAAGGGGCCGCTATAGGCCCCGGAGGTGGCCCCGGCTCTGCGGCTTTTCCCGGTCGGCTCGCTGTTCGGCGGAGGCGGAGGCGGGGGACGAGGCGGGTGAAGAGGTAGCGGCGGAGGGGGAAGCAGAGGCGCCGCTGTGATCGTCTGCGGGGTCCACGTCCGGGTCCACGTCCGGGTCCGTGGTGGCCGAATCCGGCTCGGGTTCCGTGGTGTGTCCTCCGAGTACCGCCATGGCGCGCTCCAGCGTCTCTCCGGTGACCTGCATCCGGATCCTGGCCAGTCGTTCTAACTCGGTCTGCGACACCACGTCAGGGTACCCGGCGTCAGTTCAAACCCCGGCCGACGCAGGGGATTTGTCACGGCGGAGAGTCATGCGCCGGGGGAGCGGAGGCGAAGGCGGCGCGGGACGCGGCAGCCAGTCATGGGTTCCCGAGCTGGGTGGGATGTGGGTTGTCCGCCAGCGCCAGCGCATGCCGGACCGCCGCTTCCGCATGCAGCCGGGTGGTCGGGAAGACGGGCACCGGGCTGTCGTCGGGGCTGATCAGCAGCTCGATCTCGGTGCAGCCGAGCACGATGCCCTCGGCCCCGGCGGCGACGAGTTCCTTGATGATCGCTTGGTAGGCCTGACGAGACTCCTCGCGGACGATCCCGACGCAGAGTTCCTCGTAAATCACCCGGTGGACGGTGCTGCGCCCGGCGGCGTCCGGGATGAGTACGTCCAGACCATGGGACGCGAGCCGGCCGCGGTAGAAGTCCTGCTCCATCGTGAAAGCGGTGCCCAGCAGCCCCACGCGGCGCATACCGCTCGCGAGGATGGCGCCTGCGGTGGTGTCGGCGAGGTGCAGCAGCGGGATCGTGACCGCGGCGGCCACCTCGTCGGCGACCTTGTGCATGGTGTTGGTGCAGATCAGCAGCAGGTCTGCACCGGCGGCCTCCAGCGCCTTCGCGGCCTCGGCCAGTACCTCGGCCGCCTCATCCCAGCGACCTTCCGCCTGCAGCCGTTCGATCTCGGCGAAGTCGACGGAGTACAGCACACAGCGCGATGAGTGGAGACCGCCCAGACGCTCGCGCGTCAGCTCGTTCAGCAGCCGGTAGTACTCCGCCGTCGACTCCCAGCTCATGCCGCCGAGCAACCCGATAGTCCTCATCCGGTCACTCTCGCACAGATGCGCCCACCAGCTCCATTTGCGGGAATGAGCAGTCAAGTCGGGGGTGGAGAAAGTGATTTGGCGGCCTTGGGCACTGCGGTGCCGATGAGTGAAGTGGTCGACTTCGTCGATGGTGTCGTGGCCCGTGGCAGGTGCCGTTCTTGGGTACGGCTTTTGCGGGGAACTGTTGGTGAACCTGGCGTAGTTACGGGCAAGCGGGCGGGCCCCGTTGCATTAGTTATACGATCACGACATGACATCCGAAAGCCTCGTGGGTCCGCACGGCGTTTCCGTTCTCATGTGTGCCCCGGGTGGGCACATGCTGAGCGACGCAAGCGCCGCACTCGATCTGATCGGCGAGGCGATGGGGTGTAGTGCTGAAGTGGTGGTGGTGCCCGTGGAGAGGGTCGCCGACGACTTCTTCTCATTGAGCTCCGGACTGGCCGGCGAGATTGTCCAGAAGTTCGTGAACTACCGCATTCGTCTTGTGATCATCGGCGACATCAGCCCTCATGTGGCCGGGAGCCAGGCTCTGCGTGACTTTGTGCGCGAGGCGAATCGCGGCAGCCAGGTGTGGTTCGTGGCGACGCAGGAAGAATTCGACGAGAAGCTGCGGTAACGGCGGTTCCCGTCCGGACGGAAACGTTGATCGTCCGGGGCGATGTGTGCAGGCACGGTTATTATACGGGGCCGGGCCTCGCCGATCAACGTCCCCCGCGGAATCGCCCCTTGGTGTGCGTGGCCGCGTTCGCAAATTGGTGTGTCTGCATGTCATGGACGCGAATCGATGGTGTGGGACAAGTGCTGCAATGAGTCTTGAATCGACGCTCCGCGAGGCCATCGCCGAGCGCATGATCGGAATCCCTGCCGGGGAGATCGTCCTGCGGGACGAGGGCACGAAGACGAACTGGAAGGCCGAAGTCGGGGCCTTCCGACTGGCGCCGTATCCCGTGACACGCGAGCTCTACCTCGCCGTTCTGGGCGAGACGCCCGTGAGTTCGGCGGGGCCGAGGGTGCCGGTGACCGAGATCTCCTGGAAGGAGGCCGTTCGGTTCTGCAACCTGCTCTCGCAGGCGACAGGGCTCGAACCCTGCTACGCGATGGGCGACGGCCCCGACGCCCCCGACGACCCCGACGCGCAGGACGTGGTCTGCGACTGGGAGGCCGACGGCTACCGCCTCCCGGCCGAGGCGGAGTGGGAGTACGCGTGCCGGGCCGGGACGCCCGACGTCCGCTACGGAGAGCTGGATGAGATCGCCTGGTACCGCGGGAACTCCGGCGACGAGGTGCATGACGTCGCGACCAGGGCGCCGAACGCGTGGGGCCTCTACGACATGATCGGCAACGTGTGGGAGTGGTGCTGGGATGTCTACGATCCCAGCGTCTATGGCCCGTACCGCGTATTCCGAGGCGGAGGCGCCTACGACCAGCCCCGAGGATGTCGGGCATCGTGCCGCCGCAAGAGTCACCCGACCTTTCGCGTCGATGACCTCGGGTTCCGGCTCGCCCGATCGCTCCAGTAGGGCGCGCCGGACCAGATCCCCGGCACCCAGCCTGACCGGCACCGCCCCGCTCGGCCGCCAGCCCCTTGCGCAGACCAGGTCGGCGTAGGGCCAAGGTTGCCCAGAGCGGGGCAGAACCGGGTACCACGGGTACTCACCGTCCTTGCCCTTGACCCGGCGACGCCTACGACCGCGGCTTCGCCGTCCAGCGGACCGGAAGCTGCTCCGTGCCCCGGATGAGCATCCCGGTGCGCCAGGTGAGGTCGTCCGTAGCGCAGTCCAGCGCGAGATCGGGGCAGCGGTCCAGCAGGGCGCCGATGGCGATACGGGCCTCCAGGCGGGCCAGCGGGGCGCCGATGCAGAAGTGGATGCCGTGACCGAAGGCCACATGGCCGCGGGGATCGCGGGTGATGTCGAAGTCGTCGGCGGCGGCGAAGCGTTCGGGGTCGCGGGAGGCGGAGGCCAGGACGACCCAAACGGGATTCCTGGCCGGGATGACTGTGCCGCCGATCTCGACCGGCTCCACGGTGAAGCGCCAGGTGGCCGTCTCCACCGGGCCGTCGTAACGCAGCATCTCCTCCACGGCGTTGTCCAGGAGGGAACGGTCTGCCCGCAGGGCGGCCAGCTGGGCGGGATGCTGGAGCAGGGCACGCACCCCGTTGGAGATCAGGCTGACGGTCGTCTCGTGGCCCGCGACCAGCAGCAGGAAGGCCATGCCGACCAATTCGTCACCGGAGAGCCGGTCGCCGTCCTCGTCGCTCGTACGTATCAGGGCGCTGAGGAGATCATCGCCGGGGGCGCTGCGCTTGTGCTCGATGAGGCCGATGAGGTAACCGGCCATCGCCTGGGTGGCTTCGTTAATGGCCTCCGGGCCGGTCGGCGCGATGATCTCGCGCGACCAGGCGCGAAAGCTGTCCCGGTCCATGGAAGGGACGCCGATCAGTTCGCAGATGACGGTCATCGGCAGGGGGAAGGCAAGCGCGTCCACGAGTTCGGCACGCCCGCCCGGGGCGGCCAGCATCGTATCGAGCAGCTCGTCGGTGATCTGTTGCACGCGAGGTCGCAGCGCCTCGACACGGCGCGAGGTGAACTCCCGGGCCACCAGCTTCCGCAGCCGGGTGTGGTGGGGCGGGTCCGAATCCAGCATGTTGGTGAACAGCGGCGAATCATCGGCGCTGTTCACCAGTCCGGCGGTGCGCCAGTTCTTGACGAGCCGGGGGTCGCTGAGCGCGGCCCGGGCCGCTTCGTGGCCGACGACCAGCCACGCCTCTTGGCCTTCAGGGAGCTGAGCACGGTGTACGGGGCGCTCGGCACGCAGCTTGGCGTAATAAGGGTATGGATCCGCGGTGAAGTCCGGTCCGTATGCGCCCAGGTCGACGATCTCCGGAATCCGATGAACTCCGGGAGTCTCGGGAGTTCCGGGAGTTCCGGGAGTTCTTGGAATGTGTGCGCTCTGCGGGTTCTTCGGATTCTCCTGCATGCGCTGCCCCCATACGCTTCTCGGTCACTGGACGGTGACGGTGCAAAAAGGCCCGGTTCCGCATACCACCGGCACCACCTGCACGGTCACCGCAGTGCAGTGCACCACTTGCACTGCACTTCCACCGTACGCGAGCGCCACGTATCCGGCGTCGTCCGATCGGAGGAGCCGAACCCGGAGCCGGCCCCGAAGCCGTCGGCCGGATGGCGCGGGGCAGAGCGCCTGTGCCACCCGGCCCCACGCACCCGACCCGGTCCGGCCTACCCGACGCGCTCGATCTGGGCGCGGCGGATCAGGAACTTCCCTTGTTCACGTACCTGCTCGAAGGCCGCGTTGTTGAGGAGCACGCAGCTGCCCGACGCCGAAGTGACGGACACCGTCGTCGACTTGTTGTTGTCCAGATTCGTCACCTTCAACTTGGTGCCGGTGGGGAATTGGTCGCTCGACGCGGCCGGTGCGCCGCCCTCGCCGGAGAGGGTGACCGTCGAGCCGGGGCAGACGACATCGGAGGCCGATTGCGCGGGATCCTGGCCTTGAGCGTCCTCCTCAGTGGGCGGTTTCTGCTCCGGCGCCGCGTTGTCGCCCTCGCTGCTGCTACATCCGGCGGCTTTCTGCTGGGCCTGGATCTGGGCGATCACCGCTTTGCGGTTGGCGATGCGGGCCGCCGACTGCGCGTCCGGATCGGCCTCCTGGGCGGCGATGAACTTCTGGTTGTTGGTCAGTGCCGCGGCCAGCCCGTCGCAGGCCGCCGATGCATGGCTGGTGCCCGTCATGACGACAGCGATACCGCCGACCAGCGCCGCGGAGCTGACGAAAATGGTGATCTTCTTGCCCTTGCCGATTCTTCTCTTTCGGGACACGCACGACTCCAGTCCTCGAGGGGAACCCTTGGCTCGGGTTCGATACCGCCCAGTACGGAGAGCGATGACGGTCCGTTTCACCGCCGGATCAGATTTGTCCGTGGATGCCAAATCCCGGTCAGTGGTGGGGAGTTGCTGTTCGCGGCTGAGCTGGGGCGGACGCTCGGCGGGCTGCCATGAGCCGGCCGAGCGTCCGCTCGACTTTCCAGCGGCGGCGGAGCACGGCCCCGTCCGGACCCGGTGGCGGGGGCAGCCACCCCTGGCTCACACCCCCGCCGCGCCCCACCACCCCGTCAGCAACGCGCGTGAGCAGTGATATCCGCCTCGAATTCATCGACCATCGCCGGTGTGACCGTCGGCCGGCACTGTGCGATCGCGGCCAGATAGTCCTCGGTGCTCGCCCCGAGCCGGCCCTGGGCGCCCGTGCCGAGGCCGGTCGACTCCAGGTCCCGTTCGAACGAAGCCTGGGCGGCCACCCGGGCGGCATGCTCGATGTCGGCCGGGGTGAACAGCTCGCTGGCCGCAACCAGCGCCGTCACATCGACATCGGCCCGGCCATCCGTGTAGCGGGACCAGATCGCCGCGCGGGCGGCCTTGTCCGGCGTACCGATCGGGATCAGGTAGTCGAAACGGCCGGGACGCAGGAAGGCCGGATCGAGCGAGCGGATCGAGTTGGTCGCACACACCAGCAGCCGCTCGTCCCGCTCCCGGAAGCCCGGTATGAGCTTGAGCAGTTCATTGGTCACGCCGTGCAGACCGCCGGGCTGCGCCGGCTCCGCGCGTACCGGAGCGATCTCCTCGACCTCATCGATGAAGACAAGCACCCGCTCCAGCTCCGCGATACGGGCGAACGCGCTGCGCAGGGCCGCCGCAAGGTTGCCCTCATCGGCGAGCCGGGACGGCAGCAGCTCGACGAACGGCCAGCCGAGCTTGGCCGCGATACCCCGCGCGAACGTGGTCTTCCCGGTCCCCGGCGGACCGAACAGGGCGATGGCACGCGGCGGCCGTACGCCGTGCCGGGCAGCCCGCTCCGGCTCCGCCAGCGGCAGGACGACACGCCGTTCGATCAGGTCCTTCTCCGCCTCCATGCCGGCCACCTTGGCCCACAGATCGGCGGGCAGGAACCGTCCGCCGAGGTCCTCCAGCAGGCTTGCCGCGGGACCGTGGTGCGGCTCGACCTTCTCGAAATAGGCCACGGCGGGCTGCCGCGTATAGCCCGCGTTGAGCAGCCCCTCACCCAAGAGGTCTTCCTCGGGCAGCACGTACGCGATACGGCTCACCCGCGCGGCAATCAGCCGCCGCTCCAGCTCCACCAGCAGCGCACTCGCCAGCCCCCGGCCACGCCAGGCCGACGAGATGGCGATCCGCATCACCCAGCCCCGCTCACCCGCCACACAGGCGAGCGCCGTACCGATGGGCACGCCCTGGTGGACGGCTACGACGGCAGGCTGCCGGGAACTCAGCGCGCTGATGCACTCGGCGAGCGAGAACACCGACTCCTGCCCGAGCTCGGCCGTGGAGTCGATCAGGTGGACCACGGCAGCGAGATCGTTCTCGCGGTAGTCGTGGATGAGCCAGTTCACCGGTACCGCCCCTCGTTGGTGATGTTGCAGCGAGGCTAGGGGCGGTGGGGGACCGGGTCCTGCTCCACCTTGCACAAACCGGAGCGGCGATCGCTACGTTCCGTATGTAGCCAGATCCGGGTCTTGGCGGGGGTGCTACGGGGGCCTCTTCGGCCGAGGTGAGGTGGGGGCGGGTGGAGCAACGGTCTGCTCTTCAATTGGGCTTCTGCGGCGGGAAGTTGGGGTGGCGGCAAGTGATGTGGGTGCCCCCGTCCCCAACCGTCGGCGAGTGTGACGGCTCCCTGCCCTCACCCGTCATCCGTCACCCATCACCTGCAACCCGCTGGCCCCGCCCGCCCCACTCCCGGTAGCCCCGCCCACCCCTTGCCCGCGTCGACAGCCACCCCCACCCCTCGCCCACCCCCTCTGCCGCTCACTCACCGTGACGTCGAGGCGGGCGCACCGCCTCCTGTCCGCCATCTGGGAAGCCCGATACATCTTTGCGGCCGCGACACGCCGGAAGGGCACGCCATCCAATGGGTGATAAATGGGGCCCCGGCCACCCGAAAAGCGGACGTTGTACCCCGAATGCGGCGTTCTCCGGTGGTGTGGAGCCGTCTTCTGACTGACGTTGATGACGTCGCAATTGCGGTCCGATGAGCCGATGACGTGTCGGCCTTCGCAGTGGCGATGTGAAAGGACATGTCTCCATGCGCACTGCTCGCACCCTGTTTGCCTCGGCCGCCGTCTCTGCGGTCCTGGCCATCACTACTCCCGCAGCTCAGGCCATCGCTCTGGCCGGCGACGACGGCGGATCCTCCAGCAGCCGGGACCACGGACGTGGTGGAGATGACCACGGCCGCGGCGGCGACCACGACCACGGCCGGGACCACGGCCGAGGTCACGACAACGACGGCAGTAAGCCTTCCGGCGGTGTCCGCACCGGTGGCGGCGCCCTGACCAAGGGCGACGACGACTTCGGCGACGACGGATACGGCCGCGGTGGCCACGGTCGCGACCACGACCACGGCCGGGACCACGGCCGAGGTCACGACAACGGCGGCAGCAAGCCCTCCGGCGGTGTTCGCACCGGTGGCGGCGCCATGGCCAAGGTCGTCACCGAGGACTGGGGTGGCGGCGACGACGGCGACGGTGACCACGGTCGCGGCGGTGACCACGGCCGAGGCGGTGACCACGGTCGCGGTGGCGACCACGGCGGCGGGTACGGCGGCGGCGGTCACGATGGTGACCACGGTCGCGGTGGCGACCACGGCCGTGACGGCAGCAAGCCCTCCGGTGGCGTCCACACCGGCGGTGGGGGCATGGCCCTCTCCGGCAGCGGCCTGGCCGCGGGCTCGGTGCTGATGCTCGGCGGTCTCGGTGCCGGGGTGTATGTGCTCCGCCGCCGGAGTGCGTCGGGTTCCGGCGCCGCCTGACCCTGCTGCGCTCCACACACAGTTCGCTGTGCTGTCGCGGCCACCGTCGCAGATGGACGGTGGTCGCGACAACTGCCGTTCCGTATCCCGCTCCCCTTGCCAACGCCTCGTACAGGAAGGCACCGCTCCATGGCCGACCAGAAGCCGTCCCAGCCGAACCCACCCCGGACCGCGCCCGGGTCCGGCCCCGTCAGCCGTCGGCTGATGTGGCCGGCCGGAGCGTTCCTTCTGGGGACCCTGCTTGTCTACAACTCCATAGACACGCCGGACGATCCCAAGTCACAGCAGTCCGGTCCTGCGGCGGTCGCCACCGCCGCGCCCGGCGGCTCCGCTCGGACCGCCCTCCGTTCCGTCCCGGCGCTCTCCCGCTCCGTACCGAAGCGGCTGGCGATCCCCGAGATCGCCGTCGATGCGCCCTTCACCCCGTTGTCGATCGGCCCGTCCGGGCAGCTCAATGCGCCGCCCGGCAAGGACAAGAATCTGGTCGGCTGGTTCCAGGGCGGGGCGACGCCCGGCGAACGCGGCGCGTCGATCGTCGCGGGCCATGTCGACACCAAGACCGGCCCGGCCGTGTTCATGCAGCTCAGCATGCTCAAAAAGGGCAGCAAGATCGACATCACGCGGTCGGACGGCGTCGTCGCGACGTTCCAGGTCGACTCGGTCGCGACGTTCAGCAAGGCGCAGTTCCCCAACGACCAGGTCTACGCCGACACTCCGGACGCGCAGCTGCGCGTGATCACGTGCGGCGGTGCCTACAACAAGGCCGCCAAGGACTATGAGGCCAACGTGGTCGTGTTCGCCCACCTCGCCTCGTCGACCCGTCAGTGAATTCCCTACGAGAGTCAGGGCCGGTCCCGGAAAGGGGCCGGCCTCCGGCGGTCCGCCGCCGATCACCCCTCCATGGCGGGGAGTGAGAAGCCGGGTACCCGTATCCGGGTTCTCTCCTCCACCGTGGTAGCTTCTGCATGCACCTGCATACAACTTGTATGCAGCTTCGCGGTGAGCGCGCGGGAAGCGCACTGATGCGCACCGCGACGTGCCACCCGATGCGCACCGCGACGTGCGACGGGGACATCAGTGGGGAGAGCGGTGGGAATCGCGATGGGAAAAACGATGCAGTCGGGGCGCGAGAAGGCGTACGCCTATCTCAAGGACATCATTCTGACGGACCCTGAGATGCAGGACCGCTTCCTCTCCGAACAGGATCTCGCGGACCGTATCGGCATATCGCGCACACCGATCCGCGAGGCCCTCCTCCTGCTCGCCGCCGAGGACCTGGTGCGGCTGGTTCCCAAGCGTGGCGCGCACATTCCTCCGCTGTCCGGACGCGACATCGCCGAACTGATGGAAATGCGCGGCCTGATGGAGCGCTTCGCCGCCGAACATACGATGTCCCAGGGCACCGCCCCGGTATCGGAGATGGCCGAGATCCTCGCCCACCAGGAAGCGCTTCGGGGCGACGCCACCACCAGGGAATTCATCGCCGCCGACCACCGCTTCCACGCCGCCCTCGTCGCCGCCGTCGGCAATATCCTGATGAGCCGTCAGTACGACGCGCTGCGCAGCCGTCAGATCCGGGCCGGCGTCATCGGGCCGTACCGCTCGGCCAAGCGCCAGGACGAAGTGCTCGCCGAACACCGGCAGATCCTCGACTGCTTGGTCGCCGGCGACGCCGCCGCGGCCTGCGCGGCGATCGACCGCCACCTCCGGGCCACCCAACGCATCCTGCTGGCCGCGTAGTTACCGGCCTCACATGCGTCGGTTGTCCAGCACGGCCACCGCACGACGAACCCGCTCGGTTTCCTCGACGTCCACGTCGGCGGTCAGCAGATCCGGTACCGCTCCCAACTGGGCGCGTACGGTGCCATCGGGGCCGATCAGGGCACTGCTGCCCACACCCGTCGGCGCTTTGGTGGGCAGCTCCGGATCGGCCTGCGGATCCGGAGCTGCTGCCCCCACGGCCGCCAGCCAGACCGTCGCGTCCAAGGCGCGTGCCCGCACCAGAAGGTCCCACTGCGCACGCTTGCCGGGACCGGCACCCCACGATGCGGGCAGCACGGAAATGACCGCGCCCGCGTCCGCATGGGCCCGGAACAACTCGGGAAACCGCAGGTCGTAACAGGTGGCCAGACCGATGCGGACCCCGTCGACATCGATCGTCACCACCCGTGAGCCCGCCGCGACCGTGTCGGACTCCCGGAACCCGAACGCGTCATACAAGTGGATCTTGTCGTAGGAGGTGTCCACCTCCGGCCCCGTGGCCAGCAGCGTATTGGCCACCCGGTCCTCATCAGCCGGCGTGAACATCCCCGCAACCACCGTCACCCCCGCCTCCCGGGCCACCGTCCGCACCCCCTCGGCCCACGGCCCGTCCAACGGCTCGGCCACCGGCCGCAGCGGAGCCCCGAACCGCACCATGGCCGCTTCCGGAAACACCACCAACCGCGCCCCCTCCCGCGCCGCGCGGCGTACATGCTCCTGCACTGCCGCGAGGTTGTGCTTCGGATCGGTCGATGCCGTCATCTGGCACAGTGCGATGCGCATGCAGCTCCTTCTTCCTTTGCGTTCAACGCTTGTGCGGGTCGCTGTGTTCCGAATTCTGCTGTGCCGACGGGGGATCCGGAGCCGGGCGCGCTGAGGAGATGCGTCGCCCCGGCCCGGCCTCGGGAGCGCCACCCCGCGTTCAGCTGCGCCCCGCACCACCCTGCTGAAGAGCGGCGGCAACATCCGCCACATCATTCCCCATGTCCAGAACGCCATTGATATCGGCGCCGGACGTCGATGCACCATTCACTCCGGCGAAGAACACATCAAAGTGCCCCTTGCGCGTCTTCAGATATCCGGCGGCGGTCTCGGCGCCCACAGCCAGCCGGTCATTGAGCGCATCGCCACCCGCCACCGTGCCGGTCTTGGCGAAGACCTTGCCGCGTGACGGGCAGTCGCGGCAGGCGTCCGCCAACCCACCGTCCACGCCCAGAATCGGCAGTGACCTGCGGAAACGATCCGCATCGGGGGTGTGCTGCCAGTACGTCAGAATCTGTGCCAGGGCGCGCGGTGTGGTCCGGTCGACCGGATTTCCGCCTCGTCCGTCGGCGAGTTGGACGGCCTTACGGTCCACCTTCGCGCCGTCCAGGAATTTCGCGAGCACCGGAAATCCGTTCTCGCACTGAGTGCTTCCTGCGTGCGTGGCCATCAGACAGATCCCGAGATTCGCCCCGAGATTGTGGCTCACCTTGAGAATGAGCTCGGCGTACTGAGCGTACGACGGGGAGGAATACCGGGCGACCGCGGGCGCACCCTGGTACGAGTCCGGCAACCGGTCGGCAGGGTTGGGGCCGGTGGCAGCCGCGCGGACCTCGACCCCGGCCCGTTGCAGCGCTTCGATCAGGGCCGTCCGGCCAAAGGCCAGGGGATCCTTGATATCGGCCGTCCGCAGGACAGGGGCGGCGTCGGCGGCGATGGTGCCGGACAGCCGGATACGGGTGCCGTCGGCGGAGGCGCTGACGTTGATGTCGGTCGGCCTGCCCGCCTCGACGGTGCGGACGGCGGAGGTGACGCGGTAGGGCGCGACCTTCGGGCGCCACTCCAGACGGGCGCGGTCACCCGCACTGGCGCCGGGGGAGGTCCGCAGGTCAATGAGGTTGTCGTTGATGATCAGCGGAGTGGGGGTCGGGTCGAGCACCGGATCGGGACGGAACAGTCGCCCGTCGACGACCACCTCACCGTCGACCCGCTCGATTCCCGCGTCACGGACCTGCCGGGCCAGTTGGTCGATGCCGGCCAGCGGATTCTGCGGGGTGAGGGTGGCTCCCGGGATGTCGTTGGCGTAGGTGTGATCGATGTTGGTGAACGCGACCGTGCCGTTCTTGCGCGTCCGGCCGCCGAGGGTCAGGTCGCCCTGCGCCACAAGATCCAGATCGCCGTCGAGCGTCGCCCCGCGCCGCTGCCCGACGGCGTGGACCGGCGTGACGAAGCGGTGACCGCCGCCAAGGGTGTGCCAGGTGCCGCTGACGCTGAACAATTTGGCCGACGATCCGGGGATGAAGAACTGGTCGGCGTAGCGCGACTGCACCACCTCGCCACTGGCCAGGTCCTGTTGGAACAGCCCCCACTGCGCGTTCTGGTACTCCGGCTTCCGCATGATCGCGGTGATGTGCGGATCGAGGTCGTCAGGCGGGGGAGACGGCGTCGCCTGGACGAGGCCGACCACGACAGCGCCGACGACCAGCACAAGGCCCATGGCCCCGACAAGATGCCGCCGGACCCTCCGTCGCATGACGGGTGATGACATGCGCACTCCACCGATAGTGCCGTTCCGTCGCGGCGCATACCTGCCGCTCCGCGCCGCTGAACAGCGCTGCACACCGCTCCATATCCATAGGGGCCGCCACCAGAACGTACTGCGTCCCCTCACCGCACCCGCGCAGCACATTGCCAGGGTCCCCCGTACGCCCCAGCGCAACGGCCTGCACGGCGGGAACGGGCAGCAGAACAGAACCGCCCGGCATCACGGCAGGGCGCGCCTCCACCGCACCGATGGCCCATCGAGGCCGCGCTGCCCGTGCCCGCGCGCAGGAGACCGACGCGGTGCGGCGCCGCCTCAGTCCTCCGCCCGCTGCGTCACAGAGGCCTCGGTACGGTCTCCCAGGAACTCGTACCACCGGCGTTGCAGGCAGACGTACCGGGCATCGGCTTCGACAAGGCTCAAAAACGCAGTGACGGTTTCACCGAGGCGCTGGTGCAACCCGGGGTCGGTCAGCTGCCCGTCCTCGGTGAAACCCTGATGGGCCGCGGCAAGGCTGAACATGTCCGGGTAGACACGGGTGCCCAGATGCTCCAGCGGAACCCTCAGCGCCCACAGCCCCCGGTTGCCGCCGACCAGGGACGGGGAGGCGGAGACCAGCAGCGCATGCTTGGTCTTGAACGGCTGCGGCCGGACCCGGGAGACCCAGTCGATCGCGTTCTTCACCACCCCCGGCACGGACGCGTTGTACTCGGGGGAGGAGAGCACAAAAGCGTTGCACTGTTCGAGACGGTCGCGCAGCGCCAGCGCGCCGCCCGGCACCCCGTGCGCGGTCTCCAGGTCACCGTCGTACAGCGGCATGTCGAATTCTCGCATCGCGGCCAGGTCGACGTCCGCGCCGGCGTCGGTCAGCATGCGCCCCACGAGCGACGCCAGGCGGGCGTTGGTCGATCCGGCCCGTAGCGAAGCGCCGAGGACAAGTACGCGCAGCGGGCTGGGGTGGGCATCCGTGGGCATGATGACGTCCTTCCGGCAAGAGAACGGCGGCGCCTCTGCAGGCGCCGCCGTAGCAGCCTATAGGCGCTCACACGGTAATTCCGGTACGCACCGCGCCGTAATCCGCACGGCTCACCGCCGGCGCCGTGTGTCAGCGGATCCACCAAATAAGTACGCCACCCAGCACAAGGAGAGAGCAGATACCGAGATTGACCACCTTGTGCTCGAGGAATACCGCGGCGAATTCGCGGATCGTCGCACTGGGCCAGAAGTACGCGGCCGTGGGCGAGCCCACCACCTGACCATGGACTCCGGCTTTCCGGGCCATCAAAGCCGCACGGAAGGCGTGGTAGTTGTTGGTGACGACGACACACCGGTAGTCCGGCTTCGCGTCCTCCATGATCACCTTGCTGAACCGCAGATTCTCCTCGGTCGTGCGCGAGCGGTCCTCCCGCTCGATCCGCTCCGCCGGGAACCCCCGCTCGATCAGGTAGTCGGCCATCGCATGGGACTCCGGGAGATTCTCGTCCGGTCCCTGTCCGCCGGACGTCAGCAGCACGGGCGTGTTGCCGCGCGCGGCGAGCCGTTCGTACACGCGGCGACCGCGCTCCAGCCGGCCGGCCAGCAGCGGTGGCACCTTGGACCCGCCGATGAGGCCGGAGCCCAGCACCACCACATAGTCGGCGTCGCGGCGGACCCGTAGCCGTCCGTACAGGAAGGCGTAGCCGACGAAGCACAGGAAGAGGAACGAGACATAGCCGACCAGGCCGACGGCGGTGGCCCCGATGATCAGCAGCGTGCGCGAGTGCAGGGCAAGGGCGGTGACCAGCAACGCGATGAGGGCGACGATGCCGAGCCCGGCGAGCAGCGACAGCAGATTGGCGGGGCGCCTGCCTTCCTTGCGCACCATTTTCACGCCGTTGGCGATAAAAAAGCAGGCGAGCACGACGATGCCCAGCGCCGGCAGCACCAGCAGCGCCACGAGCGCGACCTTCCCCAGGAGCGCATCGGACCGCCCGAGCTTGAGGACCAGCGCAAGCAGTGCGAACGCGACGGCGAGCCCCAAGAGGACGGCGTTGGCGAACCGGCGTCGGTCGCGCAGCACGCCGACGCCGAAGAGGAAGGAGAACAAGACCGCGGGGGCGAAGGCCAACATGCCTACATGGTAGGCAAATTCGTGGTCTGCCGGGCTCGGTGCGCGGCGACGGGAGCTACCGAAGGACGGGACGTGATACGGGATCGGCGATTCGGAAGGTGCTGCCGTTGCGCGGGCCGAGCGTGACGGCGATTTCCACGCACCCTGCCGCATCCTCAACCGAGAAGGCCCTGGTCGCCTCGGCGAGCCGCGCGGTGCGCCGCCCCCGGTAGTGGAAATACACGCTGATGTGGTGATCGCCGGGACCGACGGCGATTGCCTCGGTTCCCCATTGCGCTTCGTGCCGCCGCCCGTCGATTTCGATGACCGGCGTCGTCAGCAGACGATGGAACCATGCAGCGAAGCGTGACGGCTCGACGCTGACCACGACAACTGGACATGTTTCCCGCATGAGTTGACGGTAGCAGCGCGCGTTCGTGTCACCTGCGGTTCCCGGCTGCGCCCTCGGACGCCTGGGAAGTTGTTGTCACGCGCCCCTCGTGGCCGATTGCGAGTACCGGGCGGTACGGGCACCCTTACCTCATGTCGCACGTAAGGCTGGAAGCCTGGATCGGTGGAGAGTGGCTGGAAGTGGACGCCGTGAGCGTCTCCGTAGGGGAGTCTGCGCTCACTCTCTCCTTCGAACGCCAGCGGACCGAGTCCGGGTACCGGGGCCTCATCTGGGAGCCGCTGGAGAACTTTCTGCGCGAGTACCGTGACGAGCCGGTCGTCGTGGTGCCGCTGGGCCGCAACCTGCCGGTGATGTACGGTCCCGGCGCCGTGGGACCCTTCCGGCTGGCCGAGATGCCGGACGACTGACCCTCGCCCGCCGAGGCGTCATTCCCGGCCGTGGCGATGTTCCGGCCGTGGCGTTATTGGAGTCCCGTCTGCGCCTTGCCGAACAGTTCGCCCTCGGAATAGAAGAACACCGCGTTGCTGCTGCCGTCGGCGCCGTAGCACGTCCAGGTGGTGGGGTAGCCCGCTGCGTGTTCGGCCTCGTCTTCCCGTTGGCAGGTGCTGGCGTAGTGGAGCAGGGATTTCTCGCCGCTGCCGGCCTTGAGCTTGTGGAATTCGGCGAGCGTCAGCGGGTCGCTGGTGAGTGCGGAGGCTTCGTAGACACCGGCGGCCAGCAGGACGGTGAGGGTGCAGAGGCCGGCTATCGCGCTCTTGTTCACGGGTGGGGCTGTCCTTTTGCGGATGTGGTGTGGTGGTGGAGGCGGGCCTGCCGACTCATGGTCGGAGCGCCTCGCGGCGGGGAAGTGGGTACGGCGTCACGTTGCCAGGTCAGTATGCCGCGACCCGGGAGGCCCGGTCGTCCGGCGGACGACCTACGGCCGGCGGGGGTTCGCGGTTGCCCGCCTCAGGGCCGCGAGCTGTTCCGCGGCGCCCGGCGCCGTCGGGCCGGGCCGTCCGGCGGGGCCGCCGGCGCATCGGTGGCGAGGGCCGGGGCGGGCTGTGAAGGGAGGGGCTGAAAGGGCAGTTCGCCGGAGAAGCCCACGGCCAGGGCCAGCTGACGGCCGGCGAGCCGGCGGGCGTCGGACAGGGGCAGCGCCTGGTCGCCGGCGACGATGCGAGTGGCCAGGCCGGTGAGCAGGGCGAGTGCGAGGGTGGCCACCTCGTCGGGATCGCAGTCATGGAAGACGCCCTCGTCCAGCCCGGCCGCCACCGTCGCGGACAGCGGCTGCATGATCCGGTCATTGAGCGCGGCCAGGCTGCGTGCGAGTTCGGGGGAGCCGGCCGCCCGCATTTCCAGTTCGGACCACAGACGCCACTCCATGACGTCGTCGCGGGTCAGGGGCAGCCCGAAATCGATCAGATCGGCGAACCGCTCCGGCGGCGAGGACCGCTGCTTGCCGCCGGCCCGGCGCTCCAGGCGCGCCTCGGCGGCGCTCAGGGACTGGGCGAGCGAAGCGGTCAGGAGCTGGGCGCGGTTGCTGAAGTGGTAGTGGACCAGCGCGGTGGAGGCCCCGGCGAGTTGGGCGATGTCGGCGATGCGTACCCCGTCGAAGCCGTCGCGGGCGATCAGCTCCAGGGCCGCACGCAGAATCCTCTCCCGTCCGCCGTTCGCGCTCATGCGCCGATCCTGTCACACGCCCGGGGATTGAATCGGCCACCGACTGACTTTAAAGTCAGCCGCGGCCGGTGACGTCCGCCGTCACCGCGCCGACACACCCGCCCACCGCCGCGCGCTCTCCGCCACGGCCTACGGCTTCTGGGAGATCACATGACCCGCTACGGCCCCATGTTCGGTCCCGACATCACTTTTCTCGGCGTGGATCGCTGCACCCTCGACGAGCCCGACACCTACCGCGACGCGGACGTGGTCATCGTCGGCGCGCCCTTCGACGGCGGCGTCTGCCATCGGCCCGGCACCCGCTTCGGCCCGACGGCGATCCGGTCCACCGACTACGGCCCGCACGACGGCAGCTGCCCCTCACTCGCGCTCCGCGTCGACGGCCTCAAGGATCTGCGCGTGGTCGACGCGGGCGACGTGGAAATGTTCGCCGGCGACATCGAAGGCAGCATCCAGGCCATCGAGGAGGCCGTCGCCACCATCGCCGCAAGCGGCGCGGTCCCGATCGTGCTCGGCGGCGACCACACCATCGCCCTCCCCGACATCACCGGCGTCGCCCGCCACCACGGCTTCGGCCGCGTCTCGGTCATCCACTTCGATGCCCACGCCGACACCGGCGACATCGAGTTCGGCCATCTGCACGGACACGGCCAGCCGATGCGCCGCCTGATCGAATCCGGCGCCGCACGCGGCGACCGCTTCCTCCAGATGGGACTGCGCGGCTACTGGCCCGGCCCGGAAACCCTGGACTGGATGGCGGACCAGAGAATGCGCTCGTACGAGATGAGCGAGATCGTCTCGCGCGGCCTCGACACCTGTCTGGAAGAAGCCATGACCCTCGCCCTGGACGACTGCGACACCGTGTTCCTCTCGGTCGACGTGGACGTGGTCGACCCGGGCATGGCCCCCGGCACCGGAACGCCCGAACCCGGCGGATTCACCTCCCGCCAACTCCTCGACGCCGTACGCCGACTGTGCCTCGAACTCCCCATCGCAGGCGTCGATATCGTCGAGGTCTCGCCCCCGTACGACCACGCCGACATCACCGCCTACCTCGGCAACCGGATCGTCCTCGAGGCGCTGTCCGGGATGGCGGCCCGCAGACGGGGCGACGTGTGGAATCCCGCCCGTCCTCTGTTGGACGGCCGGGGGACCCGGCGCGGCGCGGCGCAGGCCGGCTGACCGCGCCTGCACACACCGGGGGCGGCGGCAATCCCGATGCCGCCGCCCCCGGTGTTCTCAAGGCGCTGTCGTCCTGCTCTCAACGGTTGGGGCGGCGGCGGGTGTCCGGGCGGCCGATGTGCCCGGCTCCGCGCTGCACCTCGCCCAGCCAAAGGTGCGCCGGCGCGTACTGCTGGAGCGCCGCTCTCGCCTCGTTCAGCTTTCCCTGCGGCACCGGCAGCCGGTAGCGCAGCCGAGGCAGCCCGGGACCTATCGGCTCCTCGTCGCGGACCGCGGCCCAGAGCACCGGATCACGGTCGTCGATCGGGCCGCTGGGGCAGAGCTCGAAGGTGTGGACCTTCGTCCTCTTGCCGAGCTCGCTCCAGTAGATACCGACTCCGGCCAGTACGTCCCAGGGCACGACCTGGCGTGCCGTGCCGTTGTCCAACCACATGCCCGTCCGGTCCACCATGACCGCCAAGCGCCTGCCCGTCCAGATCGGGAGCCCGAAGAGCACGCCGAGCGCGCCGAGCACCAGCATGAAGACCATGCCGGCAATGCCTTGTGGCGTGATCTCGCCACGGTTCGTTCCAGTGGCCAGCATGACCAGCCCGACCACCCCGGTCAGGCCCAGCCCGACCAGCGCAAGACAGGCGAAGAGGGCGCCGATTCTGCGGCCGAGTCCGGTTCGCAGCACGATGGTATCGGGGGACGGTGAAGGATGTGGCATGGGCATGATCTGGAGTCTACGCATTCCCTGAACGGGCTGTCGGTGGGAACCCGTAGGGTTCTGACCGTGAGTGAATACGGAGACCGGGCCGACCGCACCGAGCAACTGCGGTCCAATTTCGCGCAGCAGGGGATACAGGGTGTCGCCGAGGACGCCGCGCGTACCGAGCGGGCCCAGCGTCGGGTCCACACTGTGGTGGCGGCGCTGGTGACCATCGCAGCCCTGGTAGCAACCATTTACCGGTTCGTCTCCGGTGCCCCGGTGGGAGTATGGGTTGCTTTCTACGCCGGGGGCGTAGCTCTCGGCGCATCTGGGTTCGTCCTCGTCCGGTGCGGCTGGCCACGCCTGGGGCTCGCGGTAGCCGTGCTCGGTTGCCTCGCGTTGGGGCTCGGCGACAGTGCGGGAGGGCTGATGGCGGCACGCAGCTGACGGAGACCGGACCTCGCCGCGGCCGGAGATTGTGGGCAACGGCCAAGTGGGCAAGGGCATCGACGCCCTTGACACACAGGGCCACGCCGCCGGCATCCTCGGCCACCCGGCGCGCCTCCTGAGCACCGACCGCGCGGTGATATCCGACCGGCTCGCAGACGGTGTTGAGCAACCCGGCATCGCTTCCGAGGTGTTCCAGCAGGCCGAGGCCCTGTTCGGCGGGGCAGAGGTGTCGCCCGCCGAGTTCGCGTCGCGGCTGCACTTCGCCGCGAAGGTCCTGCACGACGCGTACGCCGATCGCATTGCGGCCGCCGCACCCGGCATGCCGTGGCGGACGGTGCGGGCCTGGTGGCGGCCGGTGGGCAAGCGCGTCCCGCACCCGAACCGCATTTTTCAAGACAGGCACGGCTTACGCTGACGGCCCGGTGGTCGACCTCAGGTTGGCTTGCGCCACACGGAGATGTGCTTTGCGGAGTCCTGGGTGAACGGCGCCCCGTCCCAGTCTGCGACGCGACGTTCCAGCTCGAGCCCAGCGATCCGTGCCATCAGGTCGAGCTCTGCCGGCCAGGCGTACCGATGCCGGGAGTTGCCGCGGCGGTAGCGGCCGTCGTCGCCGTCGCGGGTGAAGTGGTGCGAGACGAGAATCTGCTCGACCAGGTCGAAGGTGTCGAAGCCGAGATGCTGCTCAGAGACGTCGAACGGCACCGCGACCTGGCCGGGCGGCAGGAAGCGCAGCGGCGGCACGCCCAGCTCGATGACGAATCGGCCGCCGGGCCGCAGATGACGCGCGGCGTTGCGGAAGCACTCGACCTGCTCGTCCTGCGTGAGCAGATTCGTGATGGTGTTGTAGACGAGATAGACCAGGGTGAACTCGCCGGGGACGACGGTGGTGGCCATGTCCCCGACGGCGATCGGGAGCATGTCCTCGTCGATCTTGCGCCGCAGGACCGCTGCCATGTGCTCGGACAGTTCGATGCCCACTACTGGCACGCCGCGTTCCCGAAGCGGGACGCCCACTCGTCCGGTTCCGATGGCGAACTCCAGTGCCCGGCCGTCTCCGGCGATCTCGGCGAGGAAGGCGAGAGTCGGTCCGAGAACGGCGGCCGAGGACATCTCGGTCTCTTCGGCGTCGTAGTGGTCGGCGGTCACACGGGTCCACAGCTCACTGCTGGTCACGGGCGGCCACTTTGCCGGGTGCCGAGGGGCGCTGTCGACGCATTTACCTTCCACAGGCTCATCCCAGGGTTCGAGGCGGGTCGGTACAGACCTTTCAGGAACCGTCCGGATCGGGGGCGCAAGGTCACGGCAGTGGTTCGGTCGTTCTTCTCGGCGCAGCGTGCACCGCCCACAGCTCGTCATCGACTTCCCATGGCTTGGCCTGGGCCACCCCACACCCCCGGATCATCAGGCACTGGATCGGCGTGAGGTCGGGGCCGTCGTCGTCGGGATGATTGAGGAGTGGTGCCAGTGTGGTGGAGGCATCGTTCCAGGGGCGCTGTCCACCGAAGCCGTGCATATCGTCGAGTGCGAACTCTTCGGCCTGCGCCAGCCACCGCCGGAACACGCTGAAGCCTGTGTAGGACCAGGACACGTCCGGGCTGTTGGTGTCGCCGTCTCCTGGGAACAGAACAAGCCCCACGATGCCCTCCTCGTTGACCGAGCACACAGGATCGGCCTCTGAAGAGGGCGACGGCAACTGAAATGATCTCGCCGTCGCTGGTGTGATCACGGCGTCTGAGCCGCGGGCGGCGACGAGGGGGAGCCCCGATGAGCCTGATCGCCGCAGGGGGAGCCGTTGGCGCCAACGGCTCCTCCGGCAGCGGGTGCTGGAAACTCAGACTCGCGGACACGATGAACTGAGACGCCGCTCTCCCCTCGGGCCTGGCAGATACGACAATCCGCGACACCGACATCGGCACGTCTCACCCCACAGCCCATCATGCCTGGTCAGTGCAGTGTCTCAGCGCTGGACCCAAGGAGACAGGACACCGGCCGCCATCGGTAGCGGTCGTGGCCGGTCGGGTCAGCGAAGGCGGCCGGCTTCGATCTGGTGCAGATGGATGAGGATGTCGTAGGAGCGGCTGAGGGCGGTATCCGGTGCGTCGGTCGACCAGTACAGGCCGTAGGACCGGGTGGGGCGGGCCGTCTCGAGCCAGGTTCGGGCCGCCGCGGGCGCGGTGCGCAGGTCGATGCTGAAGTCGCGGTAGCGGACCTTGTCGAGGGTGTTCTCATTGTGGCCCTTTGGGGCGGGGCCGACGGTGTAGGTCTTGGGCTGCTGCGTGGTGTAGTCGGGCAGTGCGTTGATGGCACCCTCGTTGAAGGTCAGCCCGATGTTGACATAGTCGTCGCCGAGTCGGCGGTGCAGGACCGCGCCGGTGGGCTCGGGGAACTCGGCCGGATTGTCGCTGATGTAGGCGATATGGCCGTTGTTCGAGGCGAGCAGGATCCTGCCGCCTCGGTGGCGCAGCCACCAGGCCGTGTTGGCGGCCATGGCCTGGTCGCGGTAGCGCATCCGCTCGGAGAACTGCTCGTCGGGGAAGGCGTAGCCGGTGAAGCTCTGGGCGATGGCGGTGGCGTTCTGCACCGCCCAGGCGTACGCCTCGCGGCTGTGCCGGTCGGCGCTGTGCGGGCGCCCCCGGTCGCGCAGCAGCGCAAGGGCGGAGGCGGCCTCGTCGGCGTCGGCCTTCCGCTCGGTCGCGCTCTTGCCGTAGAGCTGGTTGGCCATCCACGGCCCGGCCTCGGTGTCGGCTTCCGGCCGCACGGAGTCGTACGAGGCCTCGATGCCGGCGGTCAAGTCCGGGCGGTATGCGGCGAGGTAGTCGGAGACCTGGTCGAAGGTGGCCTTGCCCGGGAAGCCCAGGTCGTTGCCGACGAAGTGCAGCTGCGGCCGGCCGGAGTGGGCGAGGTTGTAGCGACGCATCCAGTGGATCAGGTCGAGGTACTCCTGCGTGTTCCAGAAGACGTACTGGCCCTGGAACTCGTCCCGCATGATCTGCGCGGGGTCGCCGACGCCACGGGTGACATAGGCGTCCAGACGCAGGCCGGTGCTCCAACTCGTCTCCAGGGTGAAGGTGGTGAAGCCCTTGGTGTCCACGAGGTGGCGGAAGACGCGCTGCTTGAGGGTGCAGAACTCGTGGCCGCTGTGGCTGGCCTCACCGAGGCCCACGATGCGGGCGTCGCCGACCATCCGCCCGAGGGCGCCCAGGTCGCTCAGGGGGTACGCGCTGCGGTTCAGGGAGTTCACCAGGCCGGCGGCCGGTGGGGTCAGTGCCGCGGCGGCGCCGGCGCTGACGGTCCCTGCGGTGAGGACGGCGGCTGTGGCCCGGCCGAGCAGGCGGCGTCGGCTGACGGGACGGGCGCGGCTCATGGCATCTCCCTCAATTGGTGGGTACGGCGCGACCTTAGACAGATTTGGACGCTCGCACAAGACACTCGTCTTAGGCGTTTGCATGAGACGTTCGATCGACCCACCGGGTAAGGTTCCCGGCATGGGAAATCGCGAGGATCTGCTGGCGGGAGCCAGACGCTGCCTTGAGGAGAAGGGCTGGGCCCGCACCACGGTGCGCGACATCGCGACCGCCGCAGGCGGCGTCAGCATGGCCGCCATCGGCTACCACTTCGGCTCCCGCGAGGCGCTGTTGAACGCCGCTCTCATCGAAGCGATCGACGAGTGGGGCACATGTATCGGCCGCACACTGGCCTCCTTCGGGGAAAGCGGAAGCAGCCCGGCCGGGCGCTACGAGGCCATGTGGACCGCGATCATCAAGTCCTTCCAGGACGACCGGACCCTGTGGCTGCACCGATGCCTGGCGCGGCGGCAGCAGCCTGCTGGTACGGGGCGCTCTCGACGCCCCCGCGACCGTGGAGCTGTTCCCCGCCCGGCTGCCGACCG
>NZ_JBEZJZ010000064.1:0-46250 GCF_040651455.1 Streptomyces sp. NPDC048483 | reverse complement strand
TGTTCCACAACGCCGCCCTCGAACTCCACGGCGGCACCGAAGCGGCCCCCCGCGCCCGCGCCTTCGCCTCCGGCGTCCTGGCCTCCTGGCGCTTCCCGTCCGAACTCTGCGAGCGCGGGATGCTGGCGGCGAGTGAACTGGTTGCCAACTCCCTCCAGCACGGGACGCCGCCCATGCGGCTCAGTCTGCGCCGTACGGACCGCCGGCTGATCATCGAGGTCACCGACGGCGACGAACGCCTCCCGCACCCCCGCCGCGCCGAGCCCGCCGATGAGGCGGGCCGGGGCATCTCCGTGGTCGCCGGTATCGCCTCGTCCTGGGGCTCCCGCCGTATCCCCGCCGGCGGAAAGGCCGTCTGGTGCGAATTCGCGCTCCCGCCCGGCTGACGGACGCCCGCAGAGCGGGCCAGGCGGACACGACGTCACGCCGCGGGAGGCGCGGACCGGCCCCCAAGAGCAGGTGACTGTGCGTCAGCTTCCCAACTTCCCGCCCATGACGACGAGTTCGGCAGATGGACCGCTACCCCGCCTGCGGAACCAAGTGCCTCGTGAACCAGTCCTGCGCCAGATCGGCGACGGCGTCCAGCGCCCCTGGCTCCTCGAAGAGATGCGTGGCGTTCGGCACGACTTCGAGCTGGTTCTCGCAGCGCAGCTCCTCCAGGGCCTGCCGGTTGAGGTCGAGGACCAGGGTGTCGCTGCCGCCCACGATCAGCAGCGTCGGCGCCCGTACGTCGCCCAGATGCGGCCCGGCGAGGTCGGGGCGGCCGCCGCGGGAGACCACCGCGCCGATGTCGACCTCGGTGGCCGCGGCGGCCCGCAGCGCGGCCGCGGCTCCGGTGCTCGCACCGAAATAGCCGATCGGGACGGGCACCCGGCCGTGCAGCCAGCGGGTGGCGTCGGCCAGCCGTCCGGCCAGGGTTTCGATGTCGAAGACATTCGCCCGATCGGCTTCCTCGGGCGGTGTCAGCAGGTCGAAGAGGAGGGTGCCCAGACCGGCACGGTTCAGGACCGCGGCCACCATCCGGTTACGGGGGCTGTGGCGGCTGCTCCCCGAACCATGGGCGAACATCACCACCGCCTCGGCGCCCTCAGGAAGGGTGAGGTCCCCGGCCAGCCGTACCCCGCCGGCGTCCACCTCCACCGGTTCCTGGACGCCGGCCCCGGAAGCCGGAGCGGCCCGCTCGGCCGCCGGGCGGGCCGCGGCCTCGGTCAGCAGGGCGATGACCTCGTCGTCGGGCGTCTGGGAGAAGTCCTGGTACCACTCGCCGACGGCGGAGAACGACGCCGGCGTGGACAGGCACACCACATCGTCCGCCTTGGTACGCAGCCACGCGGCCGCATCCGGCGGCGCCACCGGGACGGCCAGCACCACGCGGGCCGCGCCCTGGGCCCGTACGACTTCGCAGGCGGCCGCCGCCGTGGCGCCGGTCGCGATCCCGTCGTCCACCAGGACGGCCGTCCGGCCCTTGAGGGACAGCCGGGTCCGCCCGGCACGGAAGCGGCGCGCCTGCCGTACGAGCTCCGCTTCCTCGGTGCGCTCGACGGCCTGGAGGTCGGCCTGTCTGATCCGGCCGCGGCGGACGATGTCCTCGCTGATCACCCGTACGCCGCCCTCACCGATGGCGCCGAAGCCCAGCTCACGGTGGTAGGGGACGCCGAGCTTGCGGACGACGATCACATCGAGGGGCGCGCCGAGGGCCTGCGCCACCTGATAGGCGACCGGGACCCCTCCGCGGGGCAGTCCGAGGACGATGGGGTCTTCCCCTGCAAGGTGGCCCAGGGCTTCGGCAAGACGGTGCCCCGCATCCGTGCGATCGGTGAACAGCACAGTTGTGCACCCCCTACTCAGGGGAGACGGAGCCACGTCCACACCTACTTCGAAACAACCCCATCCGTGGGGGTTTCGCAAGTCGGGGCACATCGGCGGGACGGTCCGCTTCCGGCTGTCGACCGATCGTGGTTACCGTCGCCGTATGGAACGCAACGGGCACATCAGGGCCGCCCTGATCGATATCGACGGCGTGCTCACCGTCTCCTGGAAGCCGCTGCCCGGCGCCGTGGCGGCCATGGAACGGCTGCGCGCCGCCGGGCTTCCACTGGCCCTGGTCACCAACAACACCTCGCGCACCCGCGCCGTGATCGCCCGGAGGCTGTCCGAGGAGGGATTCCCGATCGCGGCCGACGACATCCTGACCGCGCCCGCCGTCACCGCAGGCTATCTGCGCGAGCACCATCCGGGCGCCCGCTGCTTGCTGATCAACTCCGGGGAGGTGCGCGACGATCTCGAGGGCGTGACGCTCGTCGACGAGGGGGCCGACGAGGCCCCCGACGTGGTGGTCTTCGGCGGTGCGGGCAGCGCATTCGACTACCCGGCCCTCAACGCCGCGTTCCGGCATCTGCAGGGCGGGGCCCACCTGGTGGCGATGCACCGCAATCTGTACTGGCGCACGGCGGACGGGCTCGACCTCGATACCGGGGCCTTTCTTCTGGGGCTGGAGCGGGCCGCCCGCGTCGAGGCGGAGGTCACCGGCAAACCCGCCGAAGCGTTCTTCGCCACTGCCCTGGCGCACCTCGGGGCCACACCGGCCGAGACGCTGATGGTGGGCGACGACATCGAGTCCGATGTGCTGGCGGCCCAGCGCAGCGGCATCACCGGCGTCCTCGTCAAGACCGGCAAATATCTGCCCGAGACGCACCGCGCGGCCGAGGGCACGCCCGATCACGTCATCGAATCCTTCGCCGATCTGCCGGATCTCCTGGAGCTGCGGTAGCGGCACCACTCTCGGTGAGCAGCGCCTCGATCTCCGCGACCGGCCACCGGCCCGCCGCCCCCGGGCACGCTGCCAGATACGCGGCCGTCCGCCGCGCGTTCCAGCCGTGTGCGGCGACGATGCCCGCCGCGATATGGCGGAGATAGGCGGCGGAGGGGGCGTTCAGCGGGACGTCGGTGCTGCTCCACGGGGCGGTGAAGGTCAGTACGGGGGATCCCTCCAGCCGGCCGGCGCATACCAGCGTCTCGTAGCGGCCGGGGCCGAGCCGCGCCCGTCCCTGGCGGAGCGCCTCCGTCAGGTCGAGGTCCTCGCCCGGATCGCGGTACATCTCCTGCGCCGCGATGTCGGAGAACTGACTGACGGTCAGAAGATATACGCGAGCGGGGAGTTGGCCGTCGGCGTCCGGGTCGTAGAAGGCTCTGCCGCCCGTCCAGACCTGGGATTCGGTGGCGAAGTAGAGCGTGCCCGGCAGCAGGAGCGGTGCGGAACGTGCGGGCGGGCGGGGGTCCCGGCAGCCGGGGTGGCGGTGCCGTCCGCCGGGTGGCCGGCCGCCTTCCAGGTAGGTGGTCAGCCGGTCGAGGTGCATGTTGGAGCCGTAGGCCGCGTACCAGACAAGGGCGCGCCCCTTCATGGTCAGGCCGCTTCCGTGGCGGAAATGCGGTAGCGCGACACCTCGGCGGCGAGGATTTTCGCCGTCTGTTCCGGATCGGGGCCTGCGCCGCGGAATTCCATGAGTTGTTCGTCCGATACCCCTCGCTCATACACATTGATCCGGCCCGGTTCCCGCACATCCGCCGAGAGCGCGAAATCCAGGCAACCGTCGGCGGCCCGCGTCAGTTCGACGACCTCATGGCATCCGGCCACGTACTCTTCGCGCCGGCCCGGTTCGACCTGAACCCATCCCGCAACGATGATCACGTCGGAATTCCCCTCATTGCGCGGCATTCTTCCCGTGGTGAGAACCATTGTGAGCGCACCCGGCGGTTTTGCGGGGTGCGGTCTGGAGAGGCGCGTCGTGCGGGGGTGTGGTGGCGACGGACGGAGGCGGCGTGCGGGCGAACGAGGGGATGAGTGGGGCGAGCCGGCGTGGGGTGCTCGCCGTTACTGCGGCGGCGGGCCTCGGCCTTCTCGGGGCATGCGGTGAACCGGCTGCTCAGGACGACTCCGCGAACGGCGCGACGCCGCCCGAGGCCCCCACACGGCCGGCGACGCCGTCCCGCTCCCCGTCCACCCGACCGGCCCGGCCCCGGCCGCGCCCCCTTCCCCAACTCCCGCGGGGCGGACGGGAGTTGTTTCCCCGGTACCGTCTGGTGGGCTTCTGCGGGCTGCCCGGTGCCGCGGCGCTCGGCCGGCTCGGCACGGGCGACCCCCGCTCCCGCGCCGTCGAGGTCGAGAAGGTGGCGCAGTCGTATGCGGCGGGGCGCGAGCCCATGCCCGTACTGGAACTGCTGGCGGTGGTGGCGAATGCCGCCCCGGGAGCCGACGGGAAATACCGCACCCGGATACCGTCCGCCGTGATCCGTCGCTTTCATGAACTGGCCCGTGCGCGCCGTGCCCTGCTTCTGCTGAATGTCCAGCCGGGCCGCGCGGCGCCGCTGGAGGAGGTGCGGGCGCTGCGCGAGTGGCTGGTCCATCCCGATGTGGGCGTCGCGCTCGATCCCGAATGGGAGATGGGCGCCGGCGAGGTGCCGGGCGGGAAATTCGGCCACACCAGCGGGCGGGAAGTGACCGGCGTCGCCCGCTATCTGTCCGGCCTGGTGGCGGAACACGATCTGCCGGAGAAGCCGCTGGTTTTCCACCAGGTCGCCCCCTCCGTACTGCGCGAGGAATCCGCGCTGCGGCCCCATCCGGGTGTGGCGCTGATCAAAAGCGTCGACGGAATCGGCTCACCGGCCCTGAAGCGGGGCACCTGGCGCCGGCTGGTCTCCCGTATGCCCGAGGGCGTGCACGCCGGCTTCAAGCTGTTCTACGAGGAGGACGCGCAGGGCAGCCGGCTGATGAGCCCGAAGGAGGTCCTGGCGCTCACGCCGCGGCCGGAGTACGTGATGTACGAGTGACCGGGTGAGCCGTCACGAGCCGGCTCTGGGGACGAGGCGTTCCGCCGCCGAGCGGGCCGCGGCCAGGGCCTGCCGGCGATCGGTGCCGCGCTGGCCGAGGACGACGCGGGTGCTCAACCCGTCCAGCAGCGCAAGGAGTTCGCAGGCGCGGGCCGTGACGTCCATCGGTGCGAACCGGCCGCGTTCCACGCCCTTGGCGAGCAGCGCCTCCAGGTCGTCCTGCCAGCCCTGGTCCATCTCTTCCTGGGCCTGGTGCAGCGGCTCGTTCGACGGTGTGCGGGCCCAGAGCTCGATCCACAGCATCCAGCGGGCGTCGCGAGGGCCGCGCGGCAGGTACAGCTCCAGGAACAGGGCGAGCTTGCGCTCCGCGGTCAGCCGGCGGGCCAGCAGCGTGCGCCGCTCCGCGGTGAGAGCCGCCTCGCTCCAGCGCACGGCCTCCAGGAGCAGCAGGTCCTTGCTGCCGAAGTAGTACAGGATGTGGCCGCCGCTGGTGCCCAGCCGCTCGGCGAGGGCGGACATGGTGAGCGAGGCCAGGCCCTTCTCGGCGATGGCCGCCATGGCCTCCTCGAGCATCCGTTCCTGGGCGATGTGCCCATCGCGCCGTCGTGCCGCCCGTGCCACCCGTATCGCCTCTGCTCTTCCCTCGCGCGGTGTGTGCCTGCCCCGACCCTATCCGTGACTTTGTGCGGGGGGCTTGACGGGCGGGGGAGCGGTCCCACATCTTGAATGCCGTTCTAGAAGTTAGAACGACATTCAAGATTCATTCCTGCTGGGGAAGGGCGGGCGCGGATGGCGACCGACGAGGCAATCCAGGCGACCGACGAGGTATTCCGGGTAGAGACCCATGGCATCGACCCGATCCCCGACGACGAGCGGCACGGCAGCGCCAAGGACCTGTTCTGGCTCTGGTTCGGCTCCAATCTCACCTTCACCTACGTGATCAACGGCGCCCTCGCGGTCGGCTTCGGTCTGTCCTTCTGGCAGGCGACCGCGGTCGTGGTGATCGGCGGGCTGGCGTTCTTCGCGATCAGCGCCGCGGGCCTGAGCGGTATCCGGACCGGAACCGCCACCCTCGTCATCTCCCGCGCCGCCTTCGGCGTCCGCGGCAACTGGCCCGCCGGACTGCTCAACTGGGTGGTCAGCATCGGCTACACCATCGTGAACACGGTCGTCGGCACCCTCGCCCTCGAGGCGTTCTTCGCCGACCTGGGCTGGGCCGGCGGCAACCTCGCCCGCGCGCTCGCGCTGCTGGTCACCCTCGCGCTCACCTTCGCCGTGGCGATGTGGGGCCATGCCACCGTCCAGTTCGCCGAACGGTGGATGGCCTACGTCCTGGCCGTCGGGTTCGCCGCGCTGCTGGTCTTCGTCCTGCCCGGCGCGCACACCGCCGGCCCCGCCGCAGCCCCCGGTGCCACCGGCTGGAGCCTGGCGTTCGTGGTGATGCTGGCCGGACCGTTCTCGTACGTGCCGATGCCCGCCGACTACACCCGGTATCTGCCCAAGGCCACCTCGCTGCGCGCCATCACCTGGTCCGGCGCGCTCGGCGGGTTCCTCTCCTCCGTCGCGCTCGGCATCATCGGGGTGGCCGCGGCGAGCCGTACAGACATGACCGACGCTGTGGCCGGGACGGAGAACCTGCTGCCCGGATGGTTCCAGCCGGTCTTCCTCGCCCTGGTCCTGCTCGGCTCGGTCACCAACTCGATCATCACGCTCTACTCGTCGTCGCTGAACCTCCAGGTCCTCGGCATCCCCTGGAGCCGTTCCAAGGCCATCATCATCAGCGCCGCGGTCACCGCGCTCGGCTCGCTCGGCGCGCTCTTCTTCACCGACTTCACCGAGTCGCTGCTGTCCTTCCTCTCCCTGCTGATCATCGTCTTCGCCCCCTGGGGCGGCGTCTTTCTCGCCGACATGGTGCTGCGCCGCTGCCGGTACGACACCGGGGCCCTGCACTCCGGGCGCGCGGGCGCGTACTGGTACCGCTCCGGCTACCACCCGGCAGGTATGACCGCGCTGCTGGCCGGCATGGCCTTTGCCGCCCTGACCTGCGACTCCGAGCTATGGACCGGCCCCCTGGTCGCGCCCCTCGGCGGCGCCGACCTCACCCTGCTCGGCTCGGTCGTCTCCGGCCTCGTCTACTGGGCGCTCGCCCGGCGCGGCGTGGCCGCCACCACGCCGGGCGCCTGACGCCCGCCCCGCCGCCGACACCCCACGTCCTACCTCCGCACCACCCAGGAGCCCCTCCTCATGACCTGCACCGCCCCGGCCGCTCCCGCCGACCTCGTCCTGACCGGCGCCCGTATCCACACCGTCGACCCCGCCCTGCCCGAGGCCCAGGCGCTCGCCGTACGCGACGGCCGGATCGCCTGGCTCGGCGCGGACGCCGACGCCGCGCAGTGGACGGGACCGGACACCGAGGTCATCGACGCCGGCGGGCGGCTGGTGCTGCCCGGCTTCATCGACGCCCACAACCACGTCCGGCTCGGCTCCGACGACGCCTGCGTCCAGCTCGCGGGCGTGCGCAGCCTCGAGGCGATTCAGGAGCGCATCCGCGCCTGGCGCGCGGCCCACCCGGACGCCGAGTGGATCGAGGCCGAGGCCTTCGACTACTCCGCGATCCCCGGCGGCCGGATGCCCCGCGCGAGCGACCTCGACCCGGCCACCGGCGACACCCCCGCCTTCGTCCTGAGCTACGACGTCCACACCGCCTGGCTCAACACCGCCGCCCTGCGCCGCCTCGGCATCGACCGGGACCGTACGAGCCTGCCCTTCGGCGAGGCCGAGACCGACCCGGAGACCGGCGAACCCACCGGATTCGTCAAGGACTTCGCGGTCAAGGGCCTCTCCCGCGACGGGCACCGCGCACTGCAGCAGCTCGGTGTGCCCTGGGCCTCGGCCGACCGCCAGTACGGCCGCCTCGCCAAGAGCCTCGACGACGCCATCCGCTTCGGCATCACCACCGTCGTCGAACCGCAGAACTCCCTCGACGACCTCGCCCTCTTCGGGCGCGCCCGCACCGAGGGCCGGCTCCGCTCCCGGATCGTCGCGGCGCTCTTCCACCCGCGCGGCACCACCGACGCCGACCTCGACGACTTCGCGGCGGCCGCCCGCCGCCACGACGACGACCGGCTGCGGGTCGGCCCGCTCAAGCTCTACATCGACGATGTCGTCGAGCCGCGGACCGCCGCCCTTCTGGAGCCGTACGCGGGCTGCCGCCACCACCGGGGCGACACCTTCTACCCCGCGGCGGACTTCGGCGACCTGCTCACCAAGCTGGACGCCCGCGGCTTCCAGTGCTTCGTCCACGCCACCGGCGACCGCGGCATCCGTACCGTCCTCGACGCCGTCGAACAGGCCCGTACCGTCAACGGCCCGCGCGACGCCCGCCACCAGGTCGTCCACGTCGAATGCCTCGACCCCCGCGACACCCCGCGCTTCGCCGAGCTGGGCGTGGTGGCCTGTATGCAGCCGCGGCACTGCGCCCCGGAGATCGCCGGCCCCGGCCAGGACTGGGCCGAGAACGTCGGCCCGGACCGCTGGCACAAGGCCTGGCCGATGCGCAGCCTGCACACCGCGGGCGCCGTACTGGCCTTCTCCAGCGACTGGAACGTCGCCGAGATGGACCCGATGATCGGCATCTACACCGCCCTCACCCGGCAGCCGCTCGGCGGCGGCGAGGCCTGGCAGCCGACCGAGACGGTGAGTGTGGAGACCGCCGTGCACGCGTACACGATGGGCTCCGCGTACGCCAACTTCCTTGAGGACGAACGCGGTTCGCTGACCGTCGGCAAACTCGCCGACTTCGTGGTGCTCTCCCGGGACATCCTGCGCGCCGCCCCCGAGGACATCCCCGGCACCGTCGCCGCGACGGTCGTCGTCGGAGGTGAGGTCGTGCACACGGCCTGACCGCGTCGCGGTGCGCTCCTCCCGGAAGCGGGGACGGCGCCCCGGGCGCACCATGGCCCTATGCTGCTGGCCGCTCTCGCACAGGTCTCCGCGGACGTCGCCGCGACCTCGGCGCGCTCGCGGAAGATCGCGCTGCTGGCCGGGCTGTTCCGGGCCGCCGAGCCGCCGGACGTACCGGTCGTCATCCCGTACCTGGCCGGACGGCTGCCGCAGGGGCGGATCGGCGTCGGCTGGAGCGTGCTGCGCGAGCCGGTGCCGGCGGCGGAGCGCGCCACGCTCACCGTGCGCGAGGTGGATGCCGCGCTGACCGGCCTGGCCGGGGTCGGCGGCGCCGGCGCGCAGGGGGAGCGCCGGCGGCGGGTCGGCGAGCTGATGGCCGCGGCGACCGGGCAGGAACAGCGGTTCCTGCTCGGACTGCTGACCGGGGAGGTGCGGCAGGGCGCACTGGACGCCCTTGCCGCCGAGGGTCTCGCGGCGGCGACGGAGGTGCCCGCCGCGGACGTACGGCGGGCCGTGATGCTCGCCGGGTCGCTGCCGGACGTCGCGCGGGCGCTGCTCGCCAAGGGGCCGCCGGCGCTCGCGGAGTTCCGGCTCACGGTCGGCCGGCCCGTCGGCCCGATGCTCGCGCACAGCGCCAGGTCGGTGGCCGAGGCCATCGACAGGCTCGGCGCATGCGCCGTGGAGCAGAAGCTGGACGGCATCCGGGTGCAGGTCCACCGCGACGGCGACGACGTACGGATCTACACCCGCACCCTGGACGAGGTCACCGACCGCCTCCCCGAGGTCGTCGCCCTCGTCCGCGGCATGCCCGCCGCGCGCTGCATCCTGGACGGCGAGGTGATCGCGCTGGACGACAACGGGCGGCCGGTGCCGTTCCAGCGGGTCGCGGGACGGTTCGGCTCGCGGGTGGACGTCACGGCCGCGCAGGCCGCGCTGCCGCTGTCGCCGGTCTTCTTCGACGTCCTCTCGCTCGACGGCCGCGACCTGCTGGAACTGCCCGGCGCGGACCGGGCCGCGGAGCTGGCCCGGCTGGTTCCCGAGGAGGCACGGGTGCGCCGCCGGGTGGTGCCCGACCCGGCCGATGCCGCGGCCCGCGCCGCCGCCGAGGACTTCTGGACCCGCACCCTGCGCGACGGCCACGAGGGCGTCGTCGTCAAGGCCCTTCACGCCCCGTACAGCGCGGGCCGCCGCGGCGCCTCCTGGCTGAAGGTGAAGCCGGTGCACACCCTCGACCTGGTGGTGCTGGCGGCGGAATGGGGCCACGGCCGGCGCACCGGAAAGCTCTCCAACCTCCACCTCGGCGCACGCGGCCCGGCCGGCGGCTTCGTCATGCTCGGCAAGACGTTCAAAGGCCTCACCGACGCCACCCTCGCCTGGCAGACCGAACGGCTCCAGGAGCTGGCGGTGGCGGAGCGGGGCCATGTCGTCACCGTGCGGCCGGAGCTCGTCGTCGAGGTCGCGTACGACGGCCTGCAGACGTCCACGCGCTATCCGGCGGGCGTCACGCTGCGCTTCGCGCGCGTCGTGCGCTACCGCGAGGACAAGACCGCGGCTCAGGCGGACACGGTGGAGACGGTGCTGGCCGCGCACACCGGTGAGGAGACGTAGGGACCATGGCGGGGAAGCGGAGCGCCGGGCTGCTCCTCTACCGTGCGGACCGCAGCCGCGCGGACGGCGTCGAGGTGCTGCTGGCGCACATGGGCGGGCCGTTGTGGGCGCGCCGGGACGCGGGGGCCTGGTCGGTGCCCAAGGGGGAGTACGTACCGCCGGAGGAAGCGCAGGACGCGGCCCGGCGGGAGTTCGAGGAGGAACTGGGAATGCCGCCGCCGGACGGGCCCTACGTGCCCCTGGGGGACGCCCGCCAGTCGGGCGGCAAGGTGGTGACCGTCTGGGCCGTCGAGAGCGATCTCGATCCGGAGCACATCGTGCCCGGCACCTTCGAGATGGAGTGGCCGCGGGGCTCGGGCACCACCCGCAGCTTTCCGGAGATCGACCGGGTGGCGTGGTTCTCCCCGGCCGAGGCGGCGGAGCGGATGGTGAAGGGGCAGCGGGTGTTCCTGGAACGGCTGGCCGAGCGGCTCGACGACAACACCTAGGGTCCGCCCTTTGGGCACAGCTTGCGCTGGACACCCCCCTGGCGGCCGGGCAATCTGGGGCGGGGAATGACGGGGGGCTCTGGGGACGGGGTCATGAGCATGCCGCGGGGGCCGCATGTTGCGTATCCATTTCGACGAGCGGGACATCGCGCGCGTACAGATCGCGGCCGCACCGGATCCGCTGTGGGAAACGGTGCTGGCGATGCATCAGCTGACGGCGCCCGGGAACGGCGCGCCGGTGTACGCCCGCTGGCGCGCCCGCGCCCGGGTGGAGCTGGCCGAGCGCGGGCTGACCCGCGCCGCCCGGCTGATCGGCGCGCTGGCGCCGGGCGACGCACGCTACTTCCCGGATTTTCTGACGCCCGATGCGGGACGCCACGGCCTGGCGGCGGGGCTCACGGCGCTGCGGGAGACGCCCAGGGCCCGGCTGACCGCGGAGATCCGCCGGGCCGCCCTCCCCGCCCGGCTGCCGCGCTGGGCCGGATCGGTGGCCAAGGGCAACCGGCAGCCCCTCGACGAACTGGCCGCCGCGTACCAGGAGGTGCACCGCGCGGTGATCGCCCCCGACTGGACGGAGGCGGCCGCGACGGCCGACCGTGACCGCGCCGCCCGCGCCCGCACCCTGTGCCACGACGGGGTCGACGGCATGCTCAACTCCTTCCGCCCGCACCTGCGGTGGGAGCCGCCGGTGCTGTCCGTCGACTACCCCCGCGACGGTGATCTGCGCCTGCACGGACGCGGACTGCGGCTGATCCCGTCCCACTTCTGCTGGCGCCGGCCCATCGCGCTCGCCGACCCGGACCTGCCGCCGGTCCTGGTCTACCCGGTCGACCACAGCACGGCCTGGGCCCCCGCCACCACCCGCGCCTGCCACCCGCAGGCCCTCTCCGCACTGCTCGGCCGCACCCGGGCCCGGGTCCTCACCGCCCTCGATGCACCCGCCACCACGGGCGAACTGGCCCGCCGGCTACGGGTCTCCGCCCCCTCCGCCAGCGAGCATGTCAGCGCGCTGCGCGAGGCGAACCTCGCCCACAGCCGCCGCGACGGCGGGTGCGTCGTCCATGCCCTGACCCCGCTCGGCGCGGCGCTGCTGCACGGCGAGCTGGCGCCCGTACGGCTGCCGGGCTGAGGTCAGGGGCTCACGGCCGCACCTGGATCTTCCGGCCCTGCCCGGCCCGGAAGCGGTCCAGCGCCGCCGTGTACTCCGTCAGCGGCAGCCGGTCGCTGATGAAGATCTCCGGATCCAGGGCGCCCGCCGCGAACAGCTCGGCGGCGCGTTCATAGCTGTGCAGGACGGCCATCGAGCCGGTGATGGTGATCTCCTGGTTGTAGATCCGGTACGGCTCGATGACGGCGCGGGCGGCGTAGTCGGCGACCCCGAACTGGAGGAAGGTGCCGCCCCTGCCGACCCGCCCGAGCGCGTCCTGGATGGCGCGTGCGTTGCCGGTGGCGTCGATGACCACGTCCCAGCCGCGCGGGCGGTCGAACTCGTCGGCGGAGGCGGCCGCGTTGCTGCAGCCCAGAGTGACGGCGGTGGCCAGCCGGTCCGGGTTGATGTCGACGATGTCCACCCCCGCGGCCCCCGTGCGCTTGGCGAGTTCGAGCATCATCAGGCCCATCGTGCCCGAGCCGTAGATCAGGACCCGGGTGCCCAGCTGCTGGGAGCGCAGGATGTCGTAGCCGCGTACGGCGCAGGAGAGCGGCTCGATCAGGGCCGCGTCCTCGGTGCGGACGTGATCGGGCAGCTTGACGCAGTTGGCGACGGGCGCGACGGCGAACTCGGCGGCGCCGCCGGCCGTGGACACCCCGATCGCCGCCCAGCGCTCGCAGAGGTTGTTGCGGCCGATGCGGCAGTAGCGGCACTCGTGGCAGTAGAGGGACGGGTCGACCGCCACCCGGTCGCCCTCGGCCAGTTCGGTGACGGCGCTGCCGGTGGCGACGACCGTACCGGCGAATTCGTGACCGGGAACGACGGGCAGGGTGGGGGCGAACTCACCCTGGAGGATGTGCAGATCGGTGCCGCACAGCCCGCAGGCGGCGACCGCGACCACGACCTCGCGGGGCCCGGGGCTGGGGTCGTCGACGGTGGTGACCTCGACCTGGCCGGGGGCGCTGATCACTGCGGCTTTCATTTCACGGCTCCGAGCGAGAGGCCCTGGACGAGCTTGTCCTGGGCGGCGAATCCGGCGATGAGCACCGGGAGGGAGATGACGGTGGCGGCGGCGCACACCTTGGCCAGGAACAGGCCCTGGCTGGTGACGAAGCCGGTCAGGAACACCGGCGACGTACCGGCCACGATGCCGGTCAGGACCCGGGCGAACAGCAGCTCGTTCCAGCTGAAGATGAAGGAGATGAGGGCCGTCGCGGCAATCCCCGGCATGGCCACCGGGGCGACGATCCGGAGCAGGGTGGTGTGCAGCCCCGCGCCGTCGATGGCGGCGGCCTCCAGCATCTCCGTCGGGACCTCGGAGAGGAACGAGCGCATCATCCACACCGCGATCGGCAGGTTCATCGAGGTGTAGAGGATGACCAGCAGCCAGATGCTGTCCAGCATCCCGGTGTTCTGCGCGACGAGATAGATCGGCAGCAGGCCCGCCACCAGCGGCAGCATCTTCGTGGAGAGGAAGAAGAACATCACATCGCTCCACTTGCGCACCGGCTTGATCGACAGCGCGTACGCCGCCGGTACGGCCAGCGCCAGGACCAGCAGGGTGGAGACGACCGAGGCGGTGAGCGAGTTGATCAGTGGCGGCCAGGGGCTGATGCCGGTGCCCTCGCCGAAGAACTCGCGGTAGCCGTGCAGGCTGAGCCCGGCACCGATACTCGGCGGATTGGTCGCCGCGTCCGTCTCGCTGTGGAAGGACGTCAGCACCATCCACGCGACGGGGAGGAAGAAGGCGATGCCGCACAGCCAGGCCAGCAGGCCCAGCAGGCTGCCGGTGCGTCGCCGGCCCAGGGTGTTGCGCAGTGCGCTGTTCATCGGGAGACCTCCTCGCGCAGCAGGGACGAGACGGTGCGCAGCGCGAAGGTCGCCACCACCAGCGAACACAGCACGACGACGACGCCCTGCGCGGACGCCAGTCCGTAGTCATGGGCCTGATAGAAGGTCTGGTAAATGGTGTAGGGCAGGTTGGCGGTGCCCAGCCCGCCCGAGGTGATGGTGAACACCGCGTCGAAGTTCTGGACGACGTAGATGGTGCCCAGCAGCGCGGCCAGCTCCAGATAGCGGCGCAGGTGGGGCAGGGTGAGATAGCGGAAGATGTCAAAGGCGGAGGCGCCGTCCATCCGGGCCGCCTCGACGGCGTCCGCCGGCCGGCTCTGCAACCCGGCGAGCAGGATCAGCATCATGAACGGTGTCCACTGCCAGATCAGCGACGTCTCCACGGCGAGCAGCGGCGAGTCCGTCATCCAGTCCGGCTGCGGCGGATTGTCGCTGCCGAACAGCCCCCATATCCAGGTCAGCGAGCCGTTGATCAGCCCGTACGAGGCGTTGTAGAGGGCGTGCTTCCACAGCAGGGCGGAGGCGACGGGCACCACCAGGAACGGCGTGATGAGCAGGGTCCGTACGATCCCGCGGCCGCGGAAACTGCGGTCCAGCAGCAGCGCCAGGCCCAGCCCCAGCAGCAGGCTGACCAGCACCACGGACACGGTCAGCAGCACGGTCGTGCCCACCGACGCCCGCATCGCAGGGTCGGTGAAGACGGCCTTGTAGTTGTCGAAGGCGGCGAAGCCGCGGTTTTCGGGCGCCATCGCGTTCCACCGGGTGAAGGAGATCACCACGGTTGCCACGAACGGCAGTTGGGTCACCACGATCAGGAAGACGAGGGCGGGCAGCAGGGGAGCGCGCCGGGCCCAGTCCTTCGCCCGCTGTGCGCGCCGGGCGCGGGCCGCCCGTCTGCCCGACGGTGGGTCGACGGCCTCGACGGGCCGGGTCCGCTCAGCGGTCTGCGTACGCACCGGCCACCTCCTGCGCCAGCCGCTGGCTGTTCTTGAGGGCCTCGGGGACGCTCTGCGCACCGGCGATGGCATTGCTCACCTCGTGCGAGACCTTGGTGCCCAGGTCGGCGAACTCGGGGACGCCGACGAACTGGATACCGGGGGCCGGACGCGGCTGCACACCCGGGTCATCGGGCCGGGCCGAGCTGATCGCCTGCTTGGTGGCCTGGGCGAACGCTCCGGACTCCCGGACGTACTTCGGGTTCGCGTAGAGGGACGCCCGCTTGCCCGCGGGCACGCTGGACCAGCCCAGCTTGCGGCCCACCAGCTGCTCGTACTCCTTGCTGGAGGCCCAGCTGATGAACTTCCACGCCGCGTCCTGGTGCCTACTGGCCTTCTGCACGCCCCAGGCCCAGGTGTACAGCCAGCCGGAGCTGGGCGTCTTGACGACCGGCGCCGGCGCGTAGCCGACCTTGCCGGCGACCTTGGAGTCGGAGCCCTCCAGCGAGCCGGCGCCTGCGGTCGCGTCGTACCACATGGCGACCTTGCCCTGCTGCATGTCGTTGAGGCACTCGGCGTAGCCGGCCTGCGGGGCGCCCGCCTCGCCGTGCTTGCGTACCAGGTCGACGTAGAACTGGGTGGCCTTGGTGAATTCCGGGCTGTCCAGCTGCGGCTTCCAGTCCTTGCTGAACCAGGTGCCGCCGAAGGTGTTGACGACCGTGGACAGCGGGGCGATCACCTGGCCCCAGCCGGGCTGGCCGCGCAGGCAGATGCCCTTCGTGCCCTTGCCGTCCAGCTTGGCGGCCATCTTGGCGACTTCCTGCCAGGTCGGCTGCTTGGGCATGCTCAGTCCGGCGGCCTTGAGGAGGTCCTTGCGGTACATCAGGAACGACGATTCGCCGTAGAAGGGCTCCGCGTAGACCTTGCCGTCGGCGGCGGTGAGGGACTTGCGGAGCGGCGCGAGGATGTCTTTCTGGTCGAACTTCGGGTCCTTGGCGGCCCTTTCGCCGATCGGGGCGAGCCATCCGTTGCGGGCGTAGATCGGCGTCTCGTAGTTGCTCACACTGGCCACGTCGTACTGGCCGGCCTGGCTGGAGAAGTCCTGGCTCATCTTGTCGCGCAGATCGTCCTCCGGCAGCACGGTGTAATTCACCTTGATGCCGGTCTCCTTGGTGAAGTGCTCGGCGGTGAGCTTCTGCAGATCCACCATCTGCGGGTTGTTGACCATCAGCACATTGAGGGTGTCGGAAGCGCCCTCTGCGTCACCGAAGCCGGAGCAGGCGGCGGTGGACAGCATCAGGGTCAGGGCGACCGAGGTCAGCCCTACGGTGCGGCAGGTGCGGCTGCGCATGGGGGATCGTGCTTTCACGGCTCGTGCCTTTCTGGGGACGTACAGGGATGTACAGGGACGTACGGGGGTGCCCGCGGGCACGTTGGGGAGACCGTCCGGCGGCCGGTCGGCCGTCGGCGGTGAGCGGTGGGTTGTTTCCGTACGGGGCCGGTCCTCCGGGCGGCCCCCGGCCCGGTCAGACCCGGAGCACCTGCGGCCCCAGGAGGGAGTAGCGATGGGCCTCCGGCGCGGAGAGCCCGACGTCGGTGACGACCGTGTCGAAGTCGCTCACCTCGGCGAACCGGCAGAAGCTGCTGGCCCCGAACTTGCTGTGCACCCCGGCCAGCACCCGCCGCCGCGAGGACCGCACCGCCTGTGCCTTCACATCGGCGACCGCCGGATCAGGGGTGGTCAGACCGTGCTCCCGGGAGATGCCGTTCGCGCCCATGAACGCCAGGTCGATCACGAACCCGGCGAGCATGTCCCGGGCCCAGGAGCCCACCGTCGCCTGCGTCCCGGCGCGGACCCGGCCGCCGAGCAGCAGGACGGTGGTGGAGCCGGACGCGGAGACCAGGGAGGCGGTGCGCAGCGAGGCGGTGAGCACGGTCAGCGGGCGGTCGGTGGGCAGCAGCGTGGCGACCAGCTCGGGGGTGTAGCCCTCGTCCACGAACACCGTCTCCGCCTCGCCCACCAGCTGGGCCGCGGCGGCCGCGATCCGGCGTTTCTCCGCCACCTGCTGGGTCTCCCGCCGGGCCAGAGTGGTCTCGAAACCGGCGCTCTCGACCGGATACGCCGCGCCGTGCGTGCGCCGGATCAGCCCGCGCCGCTCCAGCTCGCTCAGATCGCGCCGTACGGTCTCCCGGGCGACCCCGAACTCCACTGCCGCATCGGCGACCTCGACCCGCCCCGACTGCCGGGCCAGCACAAGGAGGCGGTGCTGACGTTCCTCGGCCCTCATGGTGCTCTCCTGCCCGTAGTGGCGGTGGTGGCGGATGACGTGGGGCGATGTGGGGTGACGTGGGATGACGGGCCCCGATCGGGGGTCCGTTCGGTCACTGCCCTGACCGTTTCTGCCCGCCTCAGGTTTATAGCAACGGTAGAACGCGGTAACTCCGCCCGTAAGCGGAGAAAGCCTGACCGTTTCTGCCCGCACCCCGATGCCTGTGACCAGGCCGTTTGCCTGATCACGGTGCCCGTACGGCCCTCCGGAACGCTCCGTACGCCCGCCCGCTGCCGTCTGCGCGATGCCTGCACGCCCCGCGCACGCCCCGCGTCATCGGGTGGCCCCGTGCCGATGATGCGGTCGAAAAGGGCGCTTAGTCTGGACGCCATGAGTGCGGAGATGCGGTCCCTGGCGGTCACGACGATCGTCCAGGCGGAGGAGTGCGCGGTGCTGCGGGTCAGCGGAGAGCTGGATCTCCGCACCGAGCAGGCCTTTCTTGACGAGGCCCGGTCCATCGTCTCGGTCGGCCACCGCTTCCTCGTGCTCGATCTGACCGCCCTGCGCTTCTGCGACTCCCGGGGGCTGAGCTGCCTGCTGGCCCTGGAGTGGCTGTGCCGTCGGCTGGACGGCCGGCTGTTCCTGGCCTCGCTCGGCGTACGGATGCTGCGGCTGCTGGTCGGCACCCAGTCGCTGGGCGTCTTCTCCTGCTTTCCGACCGTCGGCCATGCGCTGGCGGCCGTCCCTGATGGCGCGCGTCCGGCGTGGCCACCGGCGATGGAAGAGCCGACGCTGCCGAGCGATGACCCGTTCGTGTGACGTAACGCGGTATCGGGGTGACGGTCGTGGAGACGGCTGTGGCGACGGTCCTCCCCAGGGCAGGTCACCCCGCAGGCGATCCCGCCGGACAGTGCGCCCCCAGCCAGGCGTCGTTGAACCGCTGGAAAGTGATCCTCCGGTACGGGCCGGACTCGTAGAGCAGCCCGAACGTGCCGTCCTTCAGCCGGGTCAGCGTCGAGTACGCCGCCGGGCCGGGCGTGACGACCCGCGAGACGGGCCAGCTCCGGCCGTCGTCGCAGGACAGCCGGACGGTGAGGTTCCGCCGGGCGGTGGCGCTGGCCGTATTGCTGAACAGCAGCCAGTGCGCCCGCGCGCGGTCCGGCCGGGCCGTGGGGTCGTAGCGCAGCAGCGCCGCATTGTTGACCGGGTCGATCAGCTCGTCGTCCGCGACCGGGGCGCTGTAGGTGACCCCGCCGTCACGCGAGTAGGCGACCAGCCGTCTTGTGGTGCTGCCGGTGCGGCTGTTGAGCATGATGCGGCCATCGGCCAGCTCGACGGTCTTGTTCTCGTCCATCAGCGGCCCGACCGGCGTCCCCAGGCGCCAGGTCTCCCCGTGGTCGTCGCTGTACGCGCTGGCTGCCCACATGCTGGCGTCGGCCTTACGGAGGGCGTACTGCTGTACCAGCCGTCCGGTGGAGAGCTGGATACCGGTGCCGGACGAGGCGAAGATGCCGAGCCAGGACGGGTCCTTGAGGTGGCGGGTCAGCCGCCGGGCGCGCCAGCTGCGGCCGCCGTCGTCGGAGTAGTGGTAGTCGGTGTGCAGGATCTTGGTGCCGGCGTGGTCGTTGCCCATGCCCGCATTGCCGAAGCCGATGCCCTTGGGGCCGTAGGCGTGAAAGAGGAACAGACGGCCGGTCCACCGGTCGGCCAGCAGGCTGGGATCGCCGGCGCCCGCCCCGCCGTCGTAGTCGGCGACCGCCTGCGGGGTGCTCCAGGTCCGTCCGTTGTCGGTGCTGCGACGCACCATCACATCCACGTTGCCGGGCAGGTCCGCGGCGCTGTCGTTGCGCCGGTCGTAGGCGGCGACGAGGGTGCCGTCGGGGAGCGTCTCCAGGGCCGGGATGCGGTAGGTGTGCGCGCCCTGGCCGGAGACGGCCACGTCGGTGGTCTCGTACAGAGGGTGGCGGGGCGGGGACGTTTCCGGGGGCGGCGGCTCGGTGGCGGGCGCCGCGGGGGTGGCCGTCGCCAGGCCGGTGCCGGTGGCGAGCAGCACGGTCAGCGACAGGGAACGGGCGGCTCTCACCGGGCGGGCGGCTCTCACCGGTACCTCCAGGGCGGGCGTGACGCGACGGGCCGATCGATGAGGTGCCGGACGGCGGACGCAGGGACATGGGACGTCCGATGTCCAAGGAACCTCGACGCCAAGGTAATCCGAGCCGGCGGACCCCGCTTCGTCCACGGAGCGCAGCCCGCGGGACCTCGCGCCGCACCCTCGGCCTACGCTGCGACGCCCTCGCGCAGCGCCGCGATCAGCGCCTCGACCGACGGCCGCTGCCGCGCGGCGGCGCCGACGGCCACCACGATGTGCCGCTCGACCACCTCCGCCAGCGGCACCGGGACAATCCCCTCGGACCGCAGCCGCAGCATCAGCTCCGTCAGGGGCGCCACCCCCAGCCCCGCCCCGACCATCGCCAGTGACGTGGCCGTATCGGTCACCTCGTGCACCACCCGCGGCTCGAACCCGGCCCGCCGGCAGGCGGCCCGCATCGCCCGCCCGTAGTACGAGCCCGGCGCGGGCAGCACCCAGTCGCAGGCGGCGGCGTCCACGAGCCGCAGCGCCCGCCCCTGCGCCGTCCACCCCTCCGCCCTCGGCCCGGCCGCCACCGCCAGCCCGAACCGCTCCGACCGCAGCCGCACCAACTCCACCCCGCCGGCCGGCGCCAGCGGCGCATCCGGATAGTCCAGGCCCAGCGCCAGATCCACCCGACCGGCGCAGACCTCCGTGTACGCCTGGTCCACCTCCACCTCGCGGCTCGCCACGCGCACCCCCGGATGCCGCGCCCGCAGCCGGTGCAGGGCCGGCGGCAGCAGCACGGCCGCCGCCGTGCCGAAGACGCCCAGCCGCAGCCGCGCCGTGACCTCGCCCCGGCCGCGTTCCAGGGCCGCCACCGCCTCGGCCTGCGCGGCCAGGATCCGTTCGGCGTGCGCGGCGAGCGTGTGCCCGGCGTCCGTCAGCTCCACCCGGCGCCCCAGCCGCCGCACCAGCTCCGTCCCGGTGGCCCGCTCCAGCGCCGCGATCTGCTGGGACACCGCGCCCGGCGTATAGCCCAGGGCCGCGGCCGCCGCGGTCATCGTGCCGCTACGGGTCAGCTCCAGCAGCGCCCTCAGCTGGGCCCCCGGCAATTCCATGCCGGGACCCTACCCAGCGCTTCCGATGACCAGAGTTCCTGATAGATCACGTCCAGCAACTGTGCATGGACGGGGGACGTCCCACCCGCCACCATCAAAAGTGACCCGCTCACCGCCGAGCGGGCCCGCCCGAAGAAGACCGGGAAGGCGGCCTCGATGGCTCCCACTGCGGCTTCTGTCCCCGTCCCCGAACCCGCCGGACTCCCGGAACATGCCGGTCTCCCCGAACACGCCGACGTCGTCATCATCGGCGGCGGCGTCATCGGGGCGAGCATCGCGTTCCACCTGGCCGAGGCGGGCGTCCGCCACGTACTGCTGCTGGAGCGCGACCGGCCCGCCTCCGGCTCGTCCGGCAAGCCCATCGGCGGCGTCCGCGCCCAGTTCTCCGACCCCCTCAACATCCGCCTGGGCCTGCGCAGCCTGGACGCCTGGCGCTCCTTCGCCCGCCGCCCCGGCGCCGACATCGGACTGGAATCCGTCGGCTATCTCTTCCTCCTCGGCGACGACACCGAACTGGCCACCTTCGCCGGGGGAGTGGAGACCCAGAACGCCCTCGGCCTGCCCAGCCGCATCATCACCCCGTCCGAGGCCGCCGGTCTGTGCCCCTACCTCGACCCGCGCGGCATCGTCGCCGCCGCCTACTCACCCACCGACGGCCATGCCCTCCCCAAGGCCGCCGTCACCGGCTACCTCCGCGCGGCCCAACGGCTCGGCGCCACCGTACGCACCCGCTGCCCGGTCACCGCGATCGACACCGCCGACGGCACGCTCCGGGCCGTCCGCACCCCGTACGGCTCCGTGCGCACGGGCAGCGTGATCTGCTGCGCCGGCGCCTGGTCCGGTGCCATCGGGGCGATGGCCGGCGTCGACCTCCCCGTCACCCCGCTGCGCCGCCAGATCGCCTTCACCGGACCGCTGCATCCCGCCCCGCCCCGTATCCCCTTCACCCTCGACTTCGACTCCACCCTCTACTTCCACAACGACACCGCCGACGGCCTCCTCCTGGGCCTGTCCGACCCGGCCCAACAGGCGGGATTCGGGCGGCAGTTCACCCGCGAATGGCTGCGCCCGTTCCGTGCGGCCGCGGCCCGCCGGGCACCGGAGCTCGCCCGGCTGCCCGTCACCGGCGGCTGGGCCGGCCTGTACGAGATGACCCCCGACCGCAACGCACTGATCGGCGAGGCCACCCACCTCGACCGCTTCCTCTACGCCACCGGCTTCTCGGGCCACGGCTTCCTCCAGGCCCCCGCCGTCGGCGAGATCATCCGCGACCTCTACCTCGGCCGCGCACCGTTCCTCGACATCGCCCCGCTCACCGCCACCCGCTTCGACGGCCACGCCGCCCGCGAAACCCGCCCCGAGGCCCACATCATCTGACGCACCCGACCCGCCACTCCCCACCCGACGCACCCCATCAGACGCACTGCATCCGACGTCCTACGACCGGAGCCCCCTGGAGCCCCCCATGGTCCCCACCTGGCGGCTGCGCGCCGCGTTCGCCCGTCGGCTGTCCGGGATGTACGGCACCGAAGTGCCCGCCTACACCACGCTGCTGGAGGTGGCCGGGCAGGTCAACGACGAGGTCGCGGGCCGGGACCCGGACGCGGAACGGCTCGGCAGCATCGCCCGCGTCACCGCCGAACGCCACGGCGCCATCCGTGTCGGCACCGAGGAGGAGCTGCGCCAGGCCGCCCAGATCTTCGCCGCCCTCGGGATGAGCCCCGTGGGCTTCTACGACCTGCGGGACGGCGAGACCGGCGCCGTACCCGTCGTCTCCACCGCCTTCCGCCCCACCGGCACCGAAGAACTGGACCGCAACCCCTTCCGCGTCTTCACCTCCCTCCTCACCACCTCCGACCGCCGCTTCTTCGATGCCGGCCTGGAATCCCGGCTCGACGCCTTCCTCGCCCGCCGCCGCCTCTTCCCGCCGGAACTCCTCCAACTCGCCGAACAGGCCGAGGAGTTGGCGGGCCTCCCCGAACCCGACGCGGAACGCTTCCTCACCCTCGCCGTGGCCGCCTTCGAACTGTCCCCCGAACCGGTCGACCGCGCCTGGTACGCCGAACTGGAGCGGATCTCCGCCGTCGCCGCAGACATCGGCGGGGTGGCCGCCACCCACATCAATCACCTCACCCCCCGCGTCCTGGACATCGACGCCCTCTACCGCCGCATGGGGGAGCGCGGCATCACCATGATCGACCGGATCCAGGGACCCCCGCGCTGGGACGGCCCGGACGTCCTCCTGCGTCAGACGTCCTTCCGCGCGCTCGCCGAGCCACGGCGCTTCCGCGAGCCCGACGGCAGCATCTCCGGCGGCTCCCTACGGGTCCGCTTCGGCGAGGTCGAGGCCCGCGGCATCGCCCTGACCCGCGCGGGCCGGGCCCGCTACGACGAGCTGATGGCCGAGACCGACCGCCAGATGGCCCACCACCCGGACGCCGACCGGCAGGAGACCGCCCGCGCCCTGTGGCAGCGCACCTTCCCGCGTACCGAACACCAACTGGCCACCGCACGCCAGGCGTTCTTCACCTACCACCCGGTGACCGGACGGCCCCGCGACGGCCGGCGCCCGCCGGCCGACCTCGCCGGCCTCCTCGACGGCGGCTGGCTCACCGCCCAACCGATCGTCTACGAGGACTTCCTGCCCCGCTCCGCCGCCGGCATCTTCCGCTCCAACCTCACCGGCGAAGGAACCCGCGACGCGGCCCTGACCGGCACCCCCTTCGATGCCCACCGTCTCTCCGAGGCCATGGGCCGTCCCGTCCTCGACCCGTTCACCCTCTACGCCGCACAGCAGGACCACTCGCTGCGCCAGGCGCTGTTCACCGTGGGGGCCGGCGCGGCGCTCCGCGCCCTGGACACCGGCGAGGAGACCCTGACGACGACCGAGAGGAACGGACCCTGAGGACCTCGGCCCCGAGCGAGTCGCCATGACCATGACCTCCCACCCCCGGCCCGCCCCGCCCCGTCGCCCGGCCCGGGGGATCCCGCCCCCCGCCCCAACTCCCAAGGAGCCAAGGAACCCACCATGACCACCGCCACCCCCACCCCGCCGCCCACCACCCCCCGCTTCCCCTCCGTCGACGTCCTCCGTGCCCGCGCGGCAACGGCCCTGCGCCACTGCGGCGTGGATCTCGACGCGTACGACCACCCCGAAACCACCGCCGCCGTCGTCCTCGCCCGTACCCCCCTGACCGGGGCCACCCTCGCCCGGCTCCCCGTCACCACCGCCGAACAGACCACCCAGGCCGTCGAGGCGTCCCACCGCACCTTCCACCAGTGGCGCACCGTCCCCGCCCCCCGCCGCGGCGCCCTCGTCAAGCGGCTCGGCGAACTCCTGACCACCCACAAGGACGACCTGGCCGACCTGGTCACCCTCGAAGCGGGGAAGATCCGCTCCGAGGCGCTCGGCGAAGTCCAGGAAATGATCGACATCTGCGACTTCGCGGTAGGCCTGTCGCGGCAGCTCTACGGCCGCACCATTGCCGGCGAACGCCCCGGCCACCGGCTCGCCGAGACCTGGCACCCGCTCGGCGTCGTAGGCGTCATCTCCGCCTTCAACTTCCCCGTCGCCGTCTGGTCCTGGAATACCGCCATCGCCCTGGTCTGCGGTGACACCGTCGTCTGGAAGCCGTCCGAACTCACCCCGCTCACCGCGCTCGCCTGCGACGGCCTGCTCGCCCGCGCCGCCGCCGATGCCGGCGCACCGCCCGGCGTCCACCGGCTGCTGCTCGGGGCGCAGGCATGCGGCGAGCGCCTGGCCGACGACCCCCGGGTGGCGCTGGTCAGCGCGACCGGATCGGTACGGATGGGCCGGCAGGTCGGCCCGCGGGTGGCCGCCCGCTTCGGCCGCTGCCTCCTGGAACTCGGCGGCAACAACGCCGCCGTCGTCACCCCCTCCGCGGATCTCGACCTCACCGTCCGCGGCACCGTCTTCTCCGCCGCCGGCACCGCGGGCCAGCGCTGTACGACGCTGCGCCGGCTGATCGTCCACGAGGACATCGCGGACCGGCTCACCGAGCGGATGGTGCATGCCTACGGCCAACTGCCGCTCGGTGACCCCTTCGACGACTCGACCCTCGTCGGGCCGCTCATCACCCCGTCCGCCCATACGGCGATGGCCGACGCCCTGGCCACCGCCCAACGCGACGGCGGCAAGCTCCTGACCGGCGGCGACCGCTGTTTCACGGCCGAGGTCCCGGACGCCGCGTACGTCCGTCCCGCGATCGTCCGGATGCCGGAACAGACCGAGATCGTCCGCACCGAGACCTTCGCCCCGATCCTGTACGTCCTCACCTACCGCACCCTCGAGGAGGCCATCGCGCTGCACAACGGCGTCCCCCAGGGCCTGTCGTCCAGCATCTTCACCCAGGACCAGCGGGAGGCCGAGTGCTTCCTCGCCGCCGACGGTTCCGACTGCGGCATCGCCAACGTGAACATCGGCACCTCGGGGGCGGAGATCGGCGGCGCGTTCGGCGGCGAGAAGGAGACCGGCGGCGGCCGCGAATCCGGCTCCGACGCCTGGCGCGCCTATATGCGCCGGGCCACCAACACGGTGAACTACTCCGCCGACCTCCCCCTCGCCCAGGGCGTCAACTTCCTCTGAGATCCCTGACGAGGGTGGGCGAGGGACGGGGGATCTCCCCGAAATCCTCGTCGTCGCTGTCCACCACAAGACGGTTGATCACATTCTCCAGAGCCGTCGGCAGGCTCGGCGCGAGCCCGCTGTGCCACTGGACGAGGAGATTGTGCCGGGCCGCGTCCGGCAGCAACTGCTTGTCGTCGCAGGCCGGTACCGACGGACGCTCCTCGTCCGGACCGTGCGCGGCCTGCTCGCGCCAGTACGCGGCGTCGCGGTATTCGCCGTTGCGCCGGTGGGAGAGATAGAGGCAGTACGCGGCGGTCCGGCTTCCCGCGCCCGCGCCGAAGTGCCACCAGAAGTGCGCCGCGTCGAAGCGCCCGGTGATGTGCAGCAGGCAGGCGAAGACCAGCGCGCCCTCCGGGTCGATGTGATGGTCGTCGACCAGCCGCTCCAGGCTGGCGGCGGCCGCCGCGGCATTGACCACCAGCGCGCAGGCCAGCTCCAGCTCATGGGTGGCCTCGTCGCGGGCGCTGGGATAGGCGCTGGGCGCACCGCGGTCGGCCCGCACCGGGGGCGGCCCGTCACCGCGTCCCGCCGCGCCCCGAGCCCCGCACCCCGTTTCCGTGACGGCAGCGAAGCAGCCGAGACCGTCGAGCGCGCCCGCGTGATCGAGAGCGCAGAACCCGGCGAGGCCGTCGATGCCGGCCACCGCCGCGGCGGCGCTCAGCAGCGTCTCCACGGTGTCCCGACGCCCGGCGTGGCCGGTGTGATCCGTGTGATCGATGGGCGACATGGTCAATTCCCCCTTGCCGATGCGTGCGAGGCGTGTGCTGCGTGGTGGTCGTCCGAAGCGCCGCGGTCGTCGCCGGTACCCCGCCCCGTCGTGCCCTGGTCGATGCCGAGCGCGGCGGCGAGCTTGCGTTTGCCCCGGCTCGCATACGAGCGGACGGTGACTTCGTCGACGCCGAGCAGCGCGGCGATCTGCGCGTCGTCGTACCCGGTGACATGCCGCAGCACGATCACATCGCACTGCCGCTCCGGCAGCCGCGAGATCGCCGCGTACAGCCCCAACTGGCTCTCCAGCAGGGCGAATCGCTGCTGGCACTCGCGCAGCAGGGCATGCGTGACGATCGCGAAGGCGGCGGTCTCGGTGAGCGCGGTGGGCTGCTGGTGGTCGTACAGCCACTCCACCACACGTTCCTTCAGGACCGACCAGGCGAACGCCTCCACCGACGCCTGGCGCAGCGCATGCGGCCACAGCCGGCTCAGCTGCCGGAAGGCGGACCGGGTCACCTCGCGGGCCGCGTCCTCGCTGCCGGTGTGCAGATAGGCGTACGTCAGCCACTTCCGGGCATGCGTGGCATGGAACGCCTCCAGGGCTATCGACAGATGTCGAGCCGCGGGGCCCGCCGGGCCGGATGGACCGGTGGGACGGGAGGGGTCGGCCGAGCCCGCCGATGGCCGGCGGGGGAGCGCGGGTAAGTCCGCGCGATGGCCGTGCGCCTCCGCGCACGCCGGCAGAAGTCGGTCCCGGTCTGAGCCCACGAGCCGTCCTCGTTCCGTTCGCCGTGCGCCGCTGCTGCCGCACAGAGGAGGCCGGCCGCAGTGGGAGGACTGTCTGCCCTCACCATCTAATGAACAGGAAAGTACGCCCATTTGTGGCACCAGGGCGCAAGAAATCTTCCGCTGCGTATTCATATGACTACGCGTGCCAAGGGCATGTTCACCCCGCATGGCGGTGCGCTGGGCGTACGCCGGGGCGCGTGGCACACGGCCGGTATGATCCGGACCGTACGGGGCAGTGCTCCAACTGCCGGGCGGGCGGCGGCATTCGGGGCGCCGCGGGGAGCGCGCCGGCCGTACTGGGGAGGCAGCCCACGATGAGCGACCGCACCGAGCCCGTGGTGGATCTACAGCTCGACCGGGCCCACTCCTCCCGTATCTACGACTATTTCCTCGGCGGCAAGACCAACTTCCTGGCCGACCGGATGGCCGCCGGGAGCGTCCTGTCCGTCTTCCCCGCCGCGCTGGTCGCCGCCCGTATCAACCGCGAGTTCATGCACCGCGCCACCCGCTTCCTCGCACGGTCGGGCCTGCGCCAGTTCCTCGACATCGGCACCGGCATCCCCACCCCGCCGAATCTGCACGACATCGCTCAGGGCATCGCCCCCGACGCCCGCGTGGTCTACACGGACAACGACCCCATCGTCCTCGCCCACGCCGCGGCCCTCCTCCTCAGCACCGCCGAGGGACGCACCGCCTACGTACAGGCCGATGTCAACGACCCCGAGGGCATCCTCGCCGCGCCACAGCTTCTCGACACCCTCGACCTGCGCGAGCCCGTCGCTCTCAGTCTGAACGCCCTGATGCACTTCGTCGCCGACGACGGGGAATGCCGCGCCCACACCGTCGTCGAAACCCTCAAGTCCGCCCTGCCCAGCGGCAGCACCCTCGCGATGACCCACGCGACCGCGGACTTCGACCCCGAGGCGATGGGCGAGATCATCGACATCTACCGCGGCGCGGGCGCCAACCTCCAGTTCCGCTCCCGCGCCGCATTCCTCCGCTTCTTCGACGGCTGGGAGCTGCTGGAGCCGGGCGTCACCCTCTCCCACCAGTGGCGCCCCGACCACCCCGAGGACGCCACCCACGTCACCGACGCCGAGGCCGCCTGCTACGCGGCAATCGCCCGCAAGCCGTAACGGCCCCGCCCGGCTCCCTCACCTCCGCTCCTCCTCACTCCTTCCGGTAGCCGAACGCCTCCCCGGCCGCGGCCGCCACCGCGTCCAGATCCGCGCCGGCCGAGGCGGTGACCACGGCGGCCACCGCGCCCTCCACGAACGGCGCATCCACCAGCCGCGCACCCTGGGGAAGGTCGTCCCCCTCGGCAACCATCGCCTTGACGGTCAGTACGGCGCTGCCCAGGTCCACCAGGATCGCCACCCCCGCACCCCGGTCCACCGACCGCGCCGCCGCGCTGATCAGCTCCGTACTCGTACCGAGCCTGCCGTCCGGCGTCCCCCCGGCCGCGGCGACCGGAGCCGTCGCCCCGCCCCCGGCCAGCGCGGCCGCCATCGCCGCGACCGACTCGGCAACCGGCCCGCTGTGCGACACCAGCACAATCCCCACCGGCGCACCCTCCCCGGTCACTTCGCCACCTCCGCGAGCGCCGCGAACAGCAACGCCGACGAGGTCGCCCCCGGGTCCTGATGCCCGATGCTGCGTTCCCCCAGGTAGCTCGCCCGCCCCTTTTTGGCCAGCAGCGGTACGGTCGCCAGCGCGCCGTCCTCCGCCGCCGCGGCCGCCGCCTCGAACGACGTGCCCAGCGCCTCGACCGCCGGCACCAGCGCATCCAGCATCGTCTTGTCCCCCGGGCCCGCACCGCCCAGCTGCGCCACCGCGGCCACCCCCGCCTGCAGGCCCGTCCGAAGTTCCCCGACCGTCACCTGCGGCGCATCGCCCAGCGCCTTCCCGCTGCGCCGCAGCAGCGACCCGTACAACGGCCCGGACGCACCGCCCACCGTCGAGATCAACTGCCGCCCCGCAGCCACCAGTACACCCCCTGGCGTCGCGGGCTCATCCGTCGTCAGCACCGTCACCACGGCAGCGAAGCCCCGCTGCATATTGCTCCCGTGATCGGCATCCCCAATGGCCGAATCCAGCTCCGTCAGCCGGCCGGCCTCCCGCTCCACTGAGGCGGCCGCCGCCGCCATCCACCGGACGAAGAACGCGGCATCCAAGACGCTGTCGGTCACGTACTGCTCCTCTGCTCGTGCACTGGCTGATCCCTGTGGATCTCGTACGGTGCGCCGGGTGGGACAGGCCCTACCGCCCCCAGCGCAGGCCCGGCGTCTCCACCGGCGCATCCCACAGCTGCAGCAGCTCCCCGTCCACCTGACACAACGACACCGAACACCCCGCCATGTCCAGCGACGTCACGTAATTCCCGACGAGCGTACGAGCCACCGGCACCTTGCGCTCGTCCAGCACCCGCCGCACTTCCGCGCTGAACCCGTAGAGCTCCAGCAGCGGCGTCGCACCCATCCCGTTGACCAGCATCAGCACCGGCAGCCGCGGTTCCAGATCCTCCAGAATCGCCTCCACCGCGAAGTCCGCGATCTCGCGCGAGGTCATCATCGCCCGCCGCTCCCGCCCCGGCTCGCCATGAATACCGACCCCCAACTCCAGCTCACCGGCGGGCAGATCGAACGTCGGACTGCCCTTCGCCGGCGTCGTACAGGCACTCAGCGCCACCCCGAAACTCCGCGAGGACGCCACGACCCGCCGCGCCAGCGCCTCGACCCGCTCCAGCGGCATGCCCTCCTCGGCCGCCGCGCCCGCAATCTTCTCGACGAAGAGCGTCGCCCCGGTCCCGCGCCGCCCCGCGGTGAACGTCGAGTCGGTCACCGCCACATCGTCATTGACGAGCACGCTGGCGACCTGCACCCCCTCGTCCTCCGCCAGTTCCGCCGCCATCTGGAAATTGAGGACATCGCCGGTGTAGTTCTTCACCACGAACAGCACACCGCTCCCGCTGTCCACGGCCGCCGCGGCCCGCACCATCTGATCCGGCACCGGCGAGGTGAACACCTCCCCAGGACACGCGGCATCCAACATCCCTGGTCCCACAAACCCCCCGTGCAGCGGCTCATGCCCACTCCCGCCCCCGGACACCAACGCCACCTTCTCCGCCACCGGCGCATCCCGCCGCACGATCACCCGGTTCTCCACATCCACCACCAGTTCGGGGTGGGCCGCCGCCATTCCCCGCAAGGCGTCCGCCACAACGGTTTCGGTGACGTTGATAAGCATCTTCATGGGTACCTCCTGGGCAGCTTCGCAGGCGAGTCTCTGACCGGTGTTTTTCCAGGTCAGTCACGATTTCGGCGATATTGGTGTGAGCGGTCCCGCACGGCCGGAGACGGACTCCGGTGCGGCCGATGCCGACTTCATGCCGACATTGCTGATGGGGCGTCACGTGAGCTCGTGCCGGCCTCCAAGGCGTCGAGGGCGTACGGGATCAGTATCTGACGGAGAAGGGGGAGGCGCACTGCTGTGTGCCGGTGTCGGTGTGGTCTGTGTGGTGTGGTCACTTCGCGCTGCCCACGGGTGACCCGCCTTGGCGGGTCACTGCCTCCATGACACACCTCCCTCCGGGCGCGAGTCCCTCGCCACCCGCGGCGTACGGTGCGGCCTCCTGTCCGAGCGCCAGGGCAGGGTCGTGGCCTCGGGTCCACCGCGCGAAGCGCTGGCGCCGCAGTCGCTCGTGGAGGTCTTCGGCGTGCGCTCGGCCCGGCTGCGCGAGGTCAGCGGGAGGCGGATCGGGCCGCCGCGGCCGAGACGGCCACCACGTCAGCGAGGAAGCGGAAGAGTTCCCGCAGACCACTTCTTGGTCACCGTCGAAGAACCCGTGCGGCCACTGTCACGTTATCGCCGTGGCCGGCCCCGCGGGACGGGGTGAGGCCGTCGCACCGCCGCGTCGTCGCAGGTCAGGCTTGGGTGGCGGGGCTCGCCATCGCCCCCGGGGGCCGCACCATGAAGACATCGATCGGGTCCTGGGCCGCCACGACGAATCCGTGGCGCTCGTAGAGCCGACGGGCAGCACTGCCCTGCAAGACGTTCAAACCCACGGTCATGCCCCGCGCGTCGGTCCGCCCCAGCACCGTGCGCAGGACAGCGGATCCGAGCCCTCGGCCCTGATGATGCGGAGCAAGGTAGAAGTGCTCCAGCCACTGCCTGCCGTCGGCGGGCCGCAGCGTGACGCATCCTGCGAGTGCGCGGTCGATCATGATGATCGACGTGTGCTGCCGGGAGAAGGAATCCCGCAGCCGCTGCCGCACCCGGTGCTCGTCGTAGCGCCCCAGGCGTTCCAGATCCGCACGCATGACGGTGGCCCGCAACTCCGCGATCGTCTCGATGTCCGCGGCCGCCGCAGAGCGCAGCACCCAGCCCGCGCCATGCGCCGACGTGGACCGTGCGGACACCGCCACGTCCGCTCGCGTCCCGTTCCCCGTCACCCCGGCATCCATGCGCCGGAGTATCTCAGTCTGCCGCTCTGGCCAGGCACCTGGGCATCCCCACCCCGACTGCCCATCCCCACGCGCTCCCTCGCGGACCGAGCCGCACGCCGTGACCGGCATCGAGCTCGGCAGATCGAGCGGCGCCACCCCGTCCTCGACGCCGGGCAGCCCGCCGGGCTGCGACCGCTCGGCCTCGGCCCGTCAGTTGGGCAGACGTGCACACCGACGGCAGGCGCGGACCGAACTGGCCATCACGCCGTGCGAAGCGGCGGCGAGCGAACCGGCGAGCGCGATCAGCGGCCAGTTCGTGGCCAGCACGGAGGCGGTGGCGAGGGCGAGTGTGGCGATCGCGATGGACACACTGGCAGTGGTGCCCGTCCACCCGACCATGCGCGGCAACCGGTCCGGGATGGGCAGCCGGCGGGCGAGGGTTCCGGTGGCGGCGAGGGCCACTGCCGTGAGCAGGGCTGCTCCCACCGCGATTCCGGCCAGGTGCACGGCCATCAGCTGGGCGGTCCGTGACAACAGCCAGTCCTGGTCGTGGTCCGCGCTGCGGACCAGGTACCAGCAGGCGATCAGGAACGGGGCGGTCGCCGCTGTGGCCCGGGCGGTGTGCCGGGCCTGGGCGATGGTCAGTTCCCGTTGGCAGCTCGGCACAAGGTCGTCCGTGCTCCCGAACTCGCGCACCGCCTGGTCGGCGGCGCGACCGTAGGGCATCCCGTCGCGGGTGCGCTCCGCCACGGCATCCGTGAGGCCGTCGCGTATCTCTTCGACCAGCCTGGCCTTGGCCCGGACGGGGCCGTGCAGAGCGGCTTCCAGCGCCGCGACGTAGTCCTCGATGGGGTCGTCCCGTCGCTCCGTGCTCACGTGGTGAGCCCGGGCGGGATCACGGGGTTGAGGACCGAGCCGATCGCCGTCGTGAACTCGCTCCAGGCCGTCCGCTCGTTGGCCAGGGAGCGCTGCCCTTCGTCGGTGAGCTCGTAACAGCGCTTTCGGCGTTCACCGACGGACTGCCAACTGCTGCGCAGGAGCCCGACCCGCTCAAGGCGATTCAACGCCGGGTAGATCGTGCCCGTACGCAACTCCAGTGCGCCGCCGCTGCGTTGCTGCACCGCCGTGATGATCGCGTAGCCGTGCAAGGGGCCCGACTCGAGCACGGCGAGCAACAGCCCGTCCAGGTGCCCTCGTACCGCGTCTTGTCTCATGAGTGGGCAGCCTACCTATTCGGGCTCTTGGCATGCTATCTATTGGCAGCCAACATATCTGCTGCCGGTGAAAGGGTCCGCAGTGACCAAGTTCTTGTTATCCGTGCATGTCCTCGTGGCGATCCTGGCGGTCGGGCCGATCGCCGTGGCCGCCTCGATGTTCCCCCGCTACGCACAGCAGTTGGCGCCCCACGCGGAAGATCCGAACGGTCGGGCCGCCGGCGTCGCCGCGATCCTGCACAAGATCTGCCGCGGCTACGCACTCTTCGGAATCGCCGTCCCGGTCTTCGGATTCGCCACGGCCGCCCAGCTCGGGGCGCTCGGCGACATCTGGCTCATCGTCTCGATCATCCTGACCGCGGCCGCCGCGGCCGTTCTCGCGATGGCGATCCTGCCTCACCAACAGCGCGTTCTGGCGGTGGCCCGGGGAGCGGCCGAAACGCACGCGCCGCCGCCCCCGGCGAGCCGACTGTCCATGCTCACCGGCATGTTCAACCTTCTGTGGGCGATCGTCGTGATCCTCATGATCGTTCGCCCCGGCTCCACGACGGGGGCGTGACGCCCATGCGTACGCTGCGCATCGCGGCCGCCGTCGAGGCCGCCTCTCTCGTCGTGCTGCTGCTCAATGCGTTGACCGTCCACGCGAAGCCGATCACGTCGCTCTGTGGACCGATCCACGGCACGGCCTACCTCGTCGCCCTCGCGATGACCTGGATGGCCCCGGCCGCCGCGTCGTCGCGTGCCCGGTGGCCGGCCCTCATCCCGGGAATCGGCGCGATGCTCGCCCTGCGCAGGCTCCGCAACGCCTCTGTCGGCGCCGGTGCGCCCGGACCCGTACCGCCTCAGGGAGGATGCCCGTCGACCGGGGCCAGGCCGGGCTCATGGCCAGGAGCGGCTCGGCAGCCGCCATCGAGGTCATCGGGCCGGTGAAGAACTTCGGCGTATGAAGACCGGGGAGTACCCGCGTTCTTGCCGCGCGTCGAGTTGGCCGAGCTTCTCCCTGCCAGCGGCGAGGCTGACGGAGGGTCCTTGCGCCGAGCAACAGGGAACTGCTCGCAGCTCCGGGGCGTTGGTGAGGCAGGGTCATGCTGGCGAGCTTGTCAGTCATGGCGGTGGCGCGTGCAAGTGGAGCAACGCCGGGTGGAGATGGTGCTGCGCGATGACGCACAAGACGGCGCCCCGCCCCGCACGGGCCTTGGCCTGGACGCGGGTACTGCGGTCGTTCCACAGCGGCGCCGAGACGTCCGTTGAGAAAGTAAACCGCCTCTTCGGCAGCGCCGACGGTGAGGCCGGGGCCGGGGCCGGTGCCGTATGCCCCGCCCGACGGTGACGCCGGCCGTCACGGGCTCCACCACGCCCACCACGGCTTCGTTCCGGTCCAGTAGACGGAAGGGCGCCCGGGGATTCCCCGTCTCCCGGTTGAGCGCGGTCGTGGTTCACGCGGCAGCGTCGCCCGATTCCGCAGGGTCACCCTCGGGGTGCTCGGGATGCGCAGGCCAGGACCCGGATCACTCTTGAAATATGGGAGAGCGATCCGAACGCGTACTCGGTCCCCCATCGACGGTCAGCCGACGGCGTCCCATGCCCCGGAATACGGAGCTGGGGCGGCGGCACACCGTGTCGTCGAGTCGGTGAAGAGGAACGGGCCGCTCGCCCGTTGCACGGGCACCGATCGGCCGCATGCCGATGAAGAGGTGATGCACGTATGAATGACGGGACCAAGGTCCTGCTCGCCGCTGCCGTGGCCGGCGGCTACGTTCTGGGCCGTACGAAGAAGGGCCGGTTCGCTCTCAGCGCCGTTTCCTATCTCGCCGGGCGGGAATTCGGGCTTCAGCCGCGCCAGCTCGTAGTGGAGGGGGTCCGCAGGCTCGGTGAGATACCCCAGGTCACGGAACTGGTGGAGCAGCTGCGCGGGGAAGTGATGGATGCCGGCCGACAGGCCGTCACGGCCGCTGCCAACCGTCAGTTGGAGTCGCTCGCCGACACGCTCCATGACCGTACTCTCCAGCTCGAGAGCGGTGAGGAAGAGTCGGAAGAGGAGGGCGAAGAGCCGGAAGGGGAATACGAAGAGGAATACGAGGAGGAGGAAGAGGAGCCGGAAGAGCCGGAGGAGGAAGAGGAAGAAGAGGAAGAAGAGGAGGAGTACGGAGAGGAGCCGGAGGAAGAAGAGCCGGAGGGAGCAGAGGAAGAGGGAGAGGAAGAGGAAGAGGAAGAGGAAGAGGAAGAAGAAGAGCCGGAGGAGCGCCCCCGTCGTCGTGCCTCGCGTAAATCCGTGAAGGCGGCCCGGGAAAAGCGGGCCGGCAAGAAGTCGGCAGCAGGGAAGCCCGCCGCCACCGAAAAGAAGCCTGCTTCCGGCAAGAGGGCCGCGAAGAAGTCAGCCCCCGCCAAGAAGTCGGCTCCTGCCAAGAAGGCCGCGGCGAAGAAGACCCCGGCCAAGAAGGCGGCCCCGGCCAGGAAGACCGCGGCGACGAAGACCACCGCGAAGAAGTCGGCCCCTGTCAAGAAGGCCGCGGCGAAGAAGACCCCGGCCAAGAAGACGGCCCCGGCCAAGAAATCTGCGGCGAAGCAGACCGCCGCCAAGAAGGCACCAGCCAAGAAGGCCCCCGCGAAGAAGGCGCCGGCCAAGAAGACAGCCGCAGGCAAGAAAGCGGCGTCGTCGAAGAAGGCAGCCTCGTCGAAGAGGGCTGCCCAGAAGACATCATCGCGCGCCGCGCGCCGGAGGTAGCCGGTCATGGCCAAGACAGAACGGGAAAACGGCGGCGCAGGAGACTCGGGTATCGATCGACTGCGTGACGAGCTCGGAAATTACGTGAATGCCTGGGTCGGGAACATGGCCGAAAAGGCCGGCGACAAGCTGATGGATGTGACAGGCCAGCTTACCGATGTCGCCGAGAACGGCGGATCGCTGTCCAAAATCGGGGCCGGCATCCTCCAAGGCGACTCTCCGATCAAGGCTGCGATCACCGGGAAAGCAAAGGACGTGAAAGATAAAGTCCTGGGGAAGGCAAAAGAAGCCCTGGGCGGCGGAGGAGGAGGGAAGTCGGGGGATACGAAGGTCACCAACATCATCGAGGTCATTGATGTCGGTGTGCCGATACGCACCGCCTACGATCACTGGACGCAGTACGAGAAGTTCAGCGGCTTCACCAAGGGCGTACGCAACGTATCCCAGGGCGATGAAGTGACCAGTGACTGGAAGGTCAAGGTCGGTCCGTCAACGAGGGGCTGGAAGGCGACCGTTCAGGAACAGATCCCCGACGAGCGCATTGTCTGGACGTCCGAGGGAGCCAAGGGATCAACCCGGGGTGCCGTCAGTTTCCATGAGCTGACGCCCAGTCTCACCCGCATCGTGCTGGTCGTCGAGTACTACGCCTCGGGCTTCTTCGAGAAAACGGGCAACCTGTGGCGGGCTCAGGGGCGACGCCTGAGGCTGGACTTCAAACACTTCCAGCGCCATGTCTCGCTCACCGACGAGGAGCCGGAGGGCTGGCGCGGGGAAATCCGCGACGGCGAGGTCGTACGGACCCACGAAGAGGCCATCGAGGACGAAGAAGCCGAGGACGAAGAAGTTGAAGACGAAGAAGGCGAAGAAGGCGAGGAGGGCGAGGCCCGTGACCGTGAGGACTATGGCGAGGAGGGCGAGGAATACGACGTGGATGATGAGGATGGTGAGGTAGAGGGCGACGAAGAAGGTTACGAGGAAGAGGGTTACGCGGAAGAGGGTGGCGACGAGGAAGAGGAATGAGTACCTCGTCCCGCTGTCCACGCCATGTGTTCGCCCGCTGACATGACGTGGCTCGACGGCCGCGCCGGCAACGGGCCACCCGGCATCCGGTCCCGTGGCTGATCCGAGTCGGCCGGATGCGCCGCATCACGCCGAATGCGCCGCATGACGCCGTACGGCACCGTAGGTGCCACTCAGGCTCTGGGATGCCGTTGGCCGCGCCTGCCTGCCGCTCATGACGGCCGGACGCGGCAGCGGCGGCTCAGCCCCTGCTGAGCCGCGCCGCCGAACCGCGGCTCCCCGGGCCGTGCCGTTCCCGGCGGGAGCATCCGATGCGTCCCAATTCCCCCCGGTTTCATGCCGTATATGATGTAGTGGCGCCTCTTGAAGGTGGCGCGGGCAGCATCGTCTCCGATCCCGGAGAGAGAGCATGGCCGCAGAGGAAGAGGATGGCCCCGCACGAGTACGGCGGCCGTCCGGCAAGAAGACCGTCAAGAAGACTGCCAGGACCACTGCCAAGACGACCGCCAAGAAGACTGCTGGCAAAAAGACCAGCAGTCTTCGGCCCGACAGCCGTGAGAACGGGAGCGGCACGGAGCACGCGCCCCGTCGCGTGTCGGCGCCGCGGGCCATGCGGTACGCGGCCGAGCAGCTTCAGGAGCTGCTCGGGCGGGCCCCCGAGTCCGTCTCCTCCGTGAAGCCGACGGAAGACGGCTGGCAGGCGGATGTGGAAGTGCTGGAGCTGGCACGCGTCCCCGAGACCACCAGCGTGATGGCGAGCTATCGGGTGACGCTGAACGAGGAGGGCGAATTGGTGGCGTACGAGCGCACCAGCCGCTACACCCGCGGGCAGATCGACCGGGGTACCTGAGGACTTCGGCATGCCGGTGCAGCACCGTTCACCAGGCGAACGAAACGGCCGCCCCGCCCAGGCAGGGGCGCGTCGACGAAGGGAGGCACCGTGACTGTGGTGCCGCAAGGCGGAGGAACCATCTCCAGGGCGGGCGGGGCCGGCTCCGGAAACCTCTACGACATCCTCGATCTGATTCTGGACCGTGGCCTGGTCATCGACGTCTTTGTGCGGGTGTCGCTGGTGGGCATCGAGCTCATCAAGATCGATGCCCGCATCGTCGTGTCGAGCGTCGACACCTACCTGCGCTTCGCCGAGGCCTGCAACCGCCTCGACCTGGAGTCGGGAGACAAGGCGCCCGCCCAGTTGACGGACATCGTCGGCGAGGTCACCGAGGGCGGTGCCCAGGGCAAGGCCAAGGGGGCGCTGCAGGGGGCCGCGGAGGCCGTGTCCGACGCCGTCAAGGGGGGACGCGACGACGACGAGGAGCACGAGAGCCGGCACGCGGAACGCCACAAGGAGCCCGCAGGGAAGCGGGAGCGGCCGGCACACCGCCCGGCCCGGCGCCGGAAGGAATAAGCCATGGCCGTGTACGTCTACTCCGTTGTCGCGATCACCCACCCACAGCGCCTGGACGGCCTCGGCGGGGTAGGGGACCCGCCGGCCCCCCTCCGTACGGTGCGCGGCCGGAAGCTCTCCGCAGTCGTCAGCGACGCTCCGGAGAACCTGCGGCCCAAACGCCGCGACCTCGGCGCGCACCAGGCCGTACAGGAGCGGCTGATGTCCGACGGCACGGTCCTGCCGCTGCAGTTCGGCTTCACCACCACCGATGACGACGCCGTACGGGAGGTGCTGGAGGAGCGTACGGACGAATTCACCGCACGGCTGGAGGCGCTGGAGGGCTGCGCCGAATACCACCTCAAGGCTGCCCAGGACGAGGACGCACTGCTGCGCGAGATCCTTCGGGAGTCGGATGAGGCGCGTGGGCTCAACGAGGAGATCAGGAGAGGCAGCAACAGCCCGCAACTGCCGCTCGCTCTCGGTGAAGTGATCGCACAGGAAGTGCAGGCCCGCCACGACCGGCTGGCCGCCGGCGTCGTCGAGGTACTCCGGGAATTCGCACGGGACGAGAGCGCGTCGCCGGCGGCCGGGGACGACTTCGTGAACGTCTCCTTCCTGGTGGACCGGGACCGGGAAGCGAAGTTCCTCGCCGCGGAGCAAGGGCTCGCCGCAGAGCTGGGTGACGACTTCGACCTTCGCCTGCGCGGCCCGCTGCCCCCGTACAGCTTCATCTGAGGAGCACCTCATGGGCCTGCTGACGCAGATCACCACCTTTCCGCTGGCGCCGGTGCGCGGCGTGGCCTGGGTCGTCGGGCGCGTCCTTGAGGCCGCGGAGAACGAGTACTACGACCCCGAGCCGATCGAACGGGAGCTGGCCGAGCTCGAGCGGGCGCTCCTCGCGGGGGAGATCGACGAGGAGACCTTCGACCGGCGCGAGGACGAGCTGCTGGACCGGCTGGACGAGATCCGCGCCCATCTGCGGGGGACCGACACCGACAACACCGGCACAGGAGAATGAGGTGGAAGGGCCGTGACCGAACCCGTCGCCAGGAGGATGGGCGACTACCCGTCCAGGTCCGCCACGCCGTACGGCCAGGGCTCCTCGGCCAATCTCGCCGACATCCTGGAGCGCGTCCTGGACAAAGGCATCGTCATCGCCGGCGACATCCAGATCAACCTCCTGGACATCGAACTGCTCACCATCAAGCTGCGCTTGCTGATCGCATCGGTGGACAAGGCGAAGGAGATGGGCATCGACTGGTGGGAGCACGATCCCGCGCTGTCCTCCCGTGCCCGCGACGACCATGAGCTCGCCCAGGAGAACGAACGGCTGCGCGCCGAGATCGCGGCCCTGCGCGACGGCAGCGAAGGCGAACTGCCACCGGCCGAGGGCGAGGAGAGCCGCTCAGGCACCGCTCGGCGTCCCACGCGTACCGCACGCACCGCAGGTACCGAACGGGCAGCGCCGAAGAGCCCGCGCAGCAGGAGGCGGGACGAGCGATGACCGAGTCCATCACCTACGCGTACGGTGCGGCTCGGGACGCCGACGGACTGCTGGAGGAGGCGCTGCCCGGGCTCCCCGGGGTGGCGGATGCTCCCGTCCATCTCGTGCGTGCGGAACACGGCGGCGAGGTGGTGGTCGCCGTAAGCCCCGTGCCCGCACAGGACTTCCAGGAGGACGCGCTGAAGGCGCATCTGGAGGACCTGGACTGGCTGGAGTCGGTCGCCCGTGCCCATCACCGTGTGATCGAGGCGCTGGCCGCCCGCGCCACTGTGCTGCCGCTTCGTCTGGCGACGGTCTATCTCGACGACGACCGGGTACGGAGCATGCTCGATGCCCGCCAGGAGGCGTTCGCCGAGCGCCTGTCCCATCTGGCCGCGCACGAGGAGTGGGGCGTCAAGATCTATGTCGAGAAGCCCGCAGCGACGGAGAGCCGGCCGGAGCCCGCAGCGGCCCCGGAGCCGACCCCGGACCTGAGTCCCGGGCGGGCCTACCTCAGCCACCGCAGAGCGCAACGGCATGCCCGCGACGACACGTACCGGGGCGCCGAGGAGGCCGCCGCACGCGTGGAGGCCGCCGCACGCGGCCACGCGGTGGACCGGGTCCAGCACCGGCCGCAGCAGGGCGAACTCGCCCGCGGGCCCGGGGAAAATGTCCTCAACGACGCCTACCTCGTACCGTGTGAGCACGCCGAGAGCTTCCGCGCCGGCGTCCTGCAGGCCACCGAGGGAATCGACGGGGTACGTGTGGAGGTCACCGGCCCCTGGGCCCCGTACTCCTTTGCCGGCCCTTCCGAAGCCACGCCGTCGAGGAGCGCCACGCCATGAGCGCGGCGGACCGGCAGCCGGCGGCCCGGTCACCGGAGGCGGACCGGCAACCGGCACTCGAGCGGTCACCCGCGGGCGACCGGTCACCGGCGGCGGACCGACCGCTGCCGGACCGGCAGATAGCCCTCATCGACCTGCTGGACCGCTTGCTCACCGGAGGCGTGGTCCTCACCGGCGACGTCGTCCTCTCCATCGCCGACATCGACCTCGTACGCATCTCACTGCGCGCGCTCATCGCCTCCATCAGCGAACAGAACCCCTCGCCGTGGCACGGCGAGGCCACCACGCCGACGAGACGGCCATGACGATGCCCCCTGACGGACGCCGGCCGGCCGACCGCTTCCGTGACGTCGCCGACGCGGCCTCCCGCGCCGCCCGGCGGTTGCCCGCGGCATCCCAGAACGCGCCGCCGCTGCACACCGCGGAAACCCGCGGCGCGGCGCAGCGCATCAACACCGACCCCGACACGGTGGAAAGGGACCTCGTCAAACTCGTCCTCACCCTGGTCGAGCTGCTGCGCCAGCTCATGGAACGCCAGGCCCTGCACCGGGTCGACGCCGGAGACCTCACCGAAGAACAGGAGGAGCGCCTGGGGACCACTCTCATGATCCTGCACAACCGCATGATCGAACTCTGCGCCCGATACGACCTTTCCCTGGAAGACCTCAATCTGGACCTCGGTCCGTTGGGGACCTTGCTGCCGCCGTCCGACTGAGCGGTTTCCCCTGAGGTGGGACAATGAAAACCGGGGAACGGGTGATCCAGGAGCCGTGCCCGGCGATCCGACCGAGAATCCCGCCGGCTCACCGAAGCCTCCGCTCGACCGAAGCCTCCGAGGGAGCACGACATGGGCATCGGAAAGAAGCTGCAGAACATTGGCCACATCGCCGAAGGGAAGTCCAAGGAATCGACGGGGAAGGCCGTCGGCAACGAGAGCCTGGAGATGAAGGGCAAGGCCGAAAAGATCAAGGGCATGGTGAAGCACGCCGCGGAAAAGGCCAAGGACGCTCTCAAGCACTGAGGACGCTCTCAAGCACTGACGCCCACGAACGTGGCAGCGCCCGGTGGTGTCCACCCGGGCGCTGCCCCGCATCGCCGCCGGCCGCCGGGCGGAGAGACCCCGGCTGCGTCTGCCGCCACAGGCAGGCGGACGCACCCAGGGCCTGTCCGATGGGTCATGGCCGGGCCCGCGCCCATCGGACAGGCCCTAGTCCGCGAGGGTGTACGGGCGGTCGCGCCGGGCGTCGTGGAGGACCGAGCCCCACCAGAGGAGCTGGTCAAGCAGAGCCTTGGCATCGCCGCTGGGGACCTCGGGGTCCTTGAGGCGACCGTCGGGCGTGAAGAGCTGGTAGTAGCGGGGGAACGCGACGTAGTCGCGGACCGTATGGGCCTGCAACTCGCCGAAGACCTGCCGCAGTTGCTCGATCGCCAGAAGGCCGCCGCTCCCTCCGCTGTAGCCGACGAAACCGATCGGCTTGGCCTGCCACTCGGTGTAGTGCCAGTCGATGGCGGCCTTCAGCGAGGCCGGGAAGCTGCGGTTGTACTCCGGCGTTACCACCACGATCGCGTCGGCCGCCCCGATCCGCCGCGTGAGGTCCGCCATCTCGGCGGGACGGGCCATGTCGGGCTCGAGCGCCGGCGGCACGGGCGGCAGCTCGAGCGGCAGGGGCGTCTCCGCCAGGTCGATGAGGTCCACCGCGAACCGGCCGTGCTGTTCGGCCTGCTCGACGAACCAGCGCGCGGCCACGGGCCCGAACCGGCCCTCCCTGACGCTGCCGATGATCACTGCGAGGTTGAGGGGCTCACTGGCCATGACTGTGCTCCTTGTCCGATGTCACAAGTGACCGTGGGGTCACGTCCCTCAATCTGCCGAGCGGGGCCAAGGCCAGGAAGGCCGGGCCGGGACTGGTAGTGGCAGGGCCACGATCCCGTCGGCCGCGGCTGTTACGTTCGCACGGTGAGCGACAACGAGCTGGGTCTGTTCCTGCGGAGCCGCCGCGAAGCCGTCACACCCGCTGAGGTGGGGCTGCCCACCGGCCCCCGCCGCCGTACGCCGGGTCTGCGCCGGGCCGAGCTGGCCACGCTTGCCGGAGTCAGCGTCGAGTACGTGACCCGGCTCGAGCAGGGGCGTGACCGCCGGCCGTCCGCCCAGGTGCTCGCCGCGCTGGCCGACGCACTACGGCTGATCGCGAGCGAACGCATCCACCTGCACCAACTCACCAAGGCGGCCGAGGGCGGCTTCACCTGCATGGGTGGTGCGGCGCCGAACCGCACGGTACGGCCCACCGTGCGGGCACTGCTCGACCGCCTCGAGCCCGCCCCCGCCGTGCTGCTCAACCGGCTCAGCGAGATCCTCGCCTGCACCACGGGTTACGAGCGGCTGGCGGGCCCCATCGGGCTGCTGGACGGCAGTCCGCCGAACCTCGCCCGCTTCGTCTTCACCGATGACCGCGCGCGTACCGCCTACCCCGACTGGGACCGTATCGCCGACGAACAGGTCGCCGCCCTCAAGCAGGGGCCGTTCCGGGCGGACCGGCATGTAGCGCAGCTCGCCGATGAATTGAGCGTCACCGCCGGGGTGGCTTTCGCCGGGCGCGTGGAGACCCTGCCCGGCCTTCCGAAGTCCAGCGGCATCGCGCGGCTGGTCCACCCGGAGGCGGGGGAGCTGCGCCTGGCATACGAAACCCTCGAACTGCCCGCTGACGACGACCAGCGCCTCGTGGTCCATCTCCCTGCCGACGACGCCACATCCGCCGCGCTCGACCATCTCACCGGCCGCCGGCCGGGCGTTCTGCGCGCAGTGTCCGGATGACGCGGGCCGCTTGAGCACGGCGCGAGGCCTATGGCGCGAGGCAAGAGCCGCGACGCATGAGGCGTGGCACATAAGGCCGCGAGCCCGAAACCACGCCGTAATCCGGGCGGTTGCCGCACCCTCCCACGACACCACCCAACACACCCATCTGGCATATACCAGTCAGCCGCGGCCCACGGCTGACCAGCGGCTACCACGCTTGTACAGTACGCGTCAGCAGTAACGGGGAAGTGGTCACGACTCGCCTCGCGAGTCCGGCCAACGGCGTGTCGGCGGCACTCGGACGCGGCACCCAAGCACGGGCCGACATCTGCCGGCCGGCAACTCCCGCACGGCGCCCGGCCCGGCCGGGAAGTGTGTGCGGGAGGCGTCTCCAGGTCTGCCCGCGAGCGCAGCAGTTCGGCGCCGTGCCACCCATCCGTGTCCGAAAGGAAGCACATGTCGTACCCTCCGCAGCCCGGAGGGCCGGGCGGCAGCAATGCGTACGGCCAGGCGCCCCGGCCTTCCCAGCCCCCAGGTCCACCCCCGGCAGCTCCGGGCCTGCCCCCCTCGGGGCCCTATGTGCCCCCGGGCCAGGGCCCGGCACCTCAGGGCGGCCCGTACGCGCCGCAGCAGCCCTGGCCGCCGCAGGCCGGCGGTCCGCCGATGCCGCCCCCGCCCCCGCCGTCCGGCGATGAGAACAAGGGGCTGAAGCGGGCGGTCATCGGAGTGATCGTCCTCGCCGTGCTGGCGGTCGTCGGCATCGGCGGAGTGGCGATCGTCAAGAACATGGGCAGCGAAGCGCTGCCCACGGCCGCCGGCGGAGACGGGTCCAAGGGGCAACTGCTCAGCGAATCCGATATATCCAGCCTGCTGGACGGGCGGAGCAAGGCCCTCCAGGGCGGTGACGAGGACGCCTTCCTCGCCCCCTTCTCGGGCGCCGCGCGCACGCAGCAGAAGAAGATTTTCGATAATCTGCGCAAGGTGCCGCTCGCCGAGGCCGAATACCGCGTCACGAAGCAGACCGGCACGGGCGACAACGATTACGGGGACGGTGCGACGGTCGCACTCGATGTGGCTTTCGTCCACAAGATCAAGGATGTGGACGTCCAGCCGGTTTCCGAGTGGTACCGATGGGTCGTCAAGCGGAAGTCGAAGAGCGAGAAGCCGACCATCACGAAGGTGGGCGGATCGCCGTCCGCCTACGGGGCGAAGGGGTACGTCTATTACCCCGCGCCGTGGGATGCCTACGACAACATGTTCGTCAAGAGGCAGCCGCATTCGGTCGTCATCGGCGACAGCAAGAACACGGCGCAACTGAGCCGGGTGGCCCCGGCCATCGAGAAGGCGGCCGCCGACGACGTGGCGTACTGGGGCGCGAACCCGCCGACCACCGCGACGACGCCCAAGTCGTTCGCCGTGATCGTGGAGCCCGAGCGGAAGACGTACAAAACGCTGTACACGAGCGACCAGAAGGACCCCGGCTGGGACGCGGGGATGAGCGTGGCCATGCCGGCGTACACCGGACCGTACGAGACGTTGGGGGACCGGCCGCAGTTCGGTGGCGCCCGGATCAAGATCGACGGCAGCTCGGGCTATTTCAAGGGCAGTGACTGGCAGCGCGGGGTGGCGCAGATCTCCCACCATGAGATGGCGCATGCCATGGTGCAGCCGCTCGACAAGGGCGACCACAGCTTCCTCACGGGCGCCAAGGGCGGCCCGCGCAATTGGGCCGTCGAGGGATTCGCCGAGTACATCGCCTTCCACTTCGACCCGAAGGCGGGCGGCGACAAGATGCGATACGCGTTCCGCGGCCACGAATTCGACAACAAGCTGCCGGATGTCGACTCCGAGTTCGGCTCCTATCCGCACAGCGTCGGCATGGACTACTCCCTCAGCTATCTCGCCCTGAAGTACATCGAGAAGAAGGGCGGCGAGGCGGCGGTCCTGAAGTTCGTCGCGGACCACTACCAGAAACCGAAAAAGCTGGACCAGCAGTTGCAGGAAGCCACGGGCCAGAGCGGCGCCGCGTTCGAGAGCAGCTGGGCCAAGTACGTAAGGAGCGTGGTCCGATGACGGGCAACGGCATCCCCGGCCCGGCAGGTGGGCCGCCGCAGAACCCGCCCCCGGCCTCCGGCGCGGTGAATTGGCAGAAGGCCGCACCGCCGCAGGCTCCCCAGCAGCAGCCACAGCAGCCACAGTCCCCTGCGCAGCAGCAGGTGCCGCAGCAGCAGGGATACGGCTACCCACAGCAGCCACAGCAGCCACAGCAGCCACAGCAGCCACAGCAGCCCCAGCAGGGATACGGCTACCCGCAGCAGGCGGCCGCGCCTCCCCAGGGATACGGTGCCGTGCCTCCGGGCCAGCAGCAGTACGGCGGAGGCCAGCAGCCCCCGCCGCCCCTCGCGGCGCATGCCCCGTACGGCCAGGCCCCGTACGGCGCTCCGGCCCCTGCATCCCCGGCGAAGAAGGGCAAGGCCGGCCTGATCGTGCTGTTGGTCGTGGCGCTCCTGGTGCTGGGCGGGGCCGGTGCCGGTGCCTGGTTCCTGCTGACCGGGTCGTCCGTGGAGGAGAACGTGCTGTGGTCGCAGCCCGGTTACAAGGGCAAGATGCCTCCCGGCGAGAGCGTCCAGCAGCTCGACGGCACCTGGACCACCGACAAGACCCTCATCCAGGCCCTTCCCGACGGTGTGAAGGCGTACGACCTCGCCTCGGGCAAGCGCCTGTGGGCGACGCGGCTTCCGGGTGACAGCAACGTTGCCTGCTCCGCGCCGCGTCAGTCGGACGGTGACATCGGCATCATTGCGTTCGGTGACAACAAGGCCTGCAACCACATCGCCGCGTACGACCTCACCACCGGCAAGCAGCTGTGGACCAAGGAGCTCAAGAAGCAGCCCAAGCCCAAGCCCAAGCCGGGCGCCGACGACCGGTTCAAGCCCGGTGGCGTCGACTTCGGCGGGAAGACGGCCTACTTCGCCCGCTCCGGCGGCGTCGTGATCTCGCAGGGGTACGGGGGCAGGCAGGCGTTCAAGGTCTCCGACGGTTCCGTGGCGTGGAAAGCGGAGTCGACCGCCAACTGCGACACTCCGTCGTACACCGGCGGCAAGGTCCTGATCCGGGTACGCGCATGCCACACCAAGCCCGTGCTCGGAGTGCCGTACGACGAGGTCTCCCGGGTCGATCCCGCGACCGGCGAGGCCATGTGGACCTACACCTTCCAGCCCGAGAGCAAGGACGAGCTCGACGCCGGGATGGCCACCGGTGATGTCGTCAGCACGGACCCGATCGTGCTGCAGCCGGAACGCCAGGACATGGGGCTGATCGTCCTGGACAAGGAGACGGGCAAGATCCACAGCCGTTTCTCCCCCAAGACACCGGCCACATACGTGCAGACCCACAGTCCGTCGGGGTCGCCGTGGGCGGAGGCCGCGGCCTTCGGCAAGACCTTCGTCATGAGCGTGGTGGAAGGCAACAGCAAGAACCTGCTGGCCGCCTACAACCTCGACAGCGGCAAGCTGCTGTGGAAGACCAAGCCGGACGAGTCGAGGGACTACCACCTGCTGCCGGGCACGGACGGCGGCAAGATACTTGCCTACGTGCGCATCAACGGCAATGACAAGGGCCCCGAGCTCGTCGAGTACAACCCCAACACCGGCGCCCCGCACACTCTCGTCGAGTATCCGGAGAGAGTCGCCGACGGCATCAGCCTCCGCCTCATGCCCACGGTGCGTGACGACAAGATGTACCTGACGGCCATCCCCAACCGGACGTTCAATCCGCTGGAGAAGTACGGCATCATCGCCCTCCGGATGTCTCCGGCCAAGTAGCTCCGCTCGGCACCAACACGCCGCCGTGCCCACCCTTAGTTGTGGGCACGGCCGCGGAGCGGTGTGAGGTCCTGACGTCCAGATGGCCGTACCCCGGAACCCGCGAAGACCCCCGAGAAAGGAAGAGAGGGGGGGAGGGAA
>NZ_JBEZJZ010000063.1:0-46866 GCF_040651455.1 Streptomyces sp. NPDC048483 | reverse complement strand
GCCGGCAACCTCACCAGCACCACCAACTCCTCCGGCCTGCCCCTTCGCTTCACCTACGACGCAGGAGAGAGCGCCACTCCTGCGGGAGAGCGGCGCCGGTGTCGTGCAGGTTGACCGGGTGGGCGGTGACCGGGTTCATGGCGTGCTCCTCCAGGCGGCCCGGCGCGCAGCCGGCAGCCGCCTCCAGCGGGTCCAGGGATGTCCAGAGGCTATGTGACCTGCGGCGATTGTGGGTTGACCGGTTGGTAAAGGCTGACGGTGGGGGGCTATCGGACCGGGGAGCGGTCCGCCAGCCCGTACGCCGCCCGCAGTCGCCCTGCCGTGGCGAGTGGGGCGGTGCGTGCCGGGGAGCGGTCGGGCAGGGCGTCCACCAGGGCCTCCCAGATCTCCAGGTCGTGTTCGCCCCAGGGGGTCCGTGTCCACTGGCGCAGCGGGCCGGGGTCCCGGGTACCGAGCAGGACGCGCCGCAGCCGGTCCTCGAGTGCTCCGCGCAGTCGCCGTACCCCGGGCGCCTCCGAGAGCGGCAGCAGCGGACCGCTGTAGGCGTCCAGCGCGGCAGTGACGTCGCCGACGGCCAACTCGGCCTCGACGGCGGCGAGATCGGTCTCGACCGGGCGGCTCAGACGGTACGGCCGCGAGCCGAGCAGCGGGCCGACGAGGTGCCGCAGCCGGGACAGCTCGGCCCGCAGCGTGACCGGACGCATCTCGCGCTCGCCGTAGAGGAGTACGGCGAGCTGATCACCCGTCAGGCCCGCCGGGTGCCGGGCGAGCAGCACCATGATCTCGCTGTGCCGGCGGCCCAGCCGCAGTCGCGTGCCGTCCACGGTCAGCAGCGCCTCGGCCCTGCCCAATGCGGCCAGGCATACCCCCAACTCCGGTGCCACAGAAGCCAGATGGGCCTCGGCGGCGCGGGCGGTGGCCTGCACCAGGGCCAGGCTGTGCGGGCTCGCCAGATGATCGCCGCCGGTGATGTCCACGGCACCCAGCAGCCGGCCGGTCCGGGGATCGTGCAGCGGTGCGGCGGCGCAGGTCCACGGCTGCACCCGGCGGTTGTAGTGCTCCGCCGCAAAGATCTGTACGGCGTGATCGGCGGCGAGTGCGGTGCCCGGCGCATTGGTGCCCGCATGCCGTTCGTCCCAGCGGGCCCCGACGACGAAGTTCATGCGCTCCGCCTGCCGCCGTACTCCGGGGTGCCCCTCGACCCACAGCAGCCGCCCCTGCGGATCGCAGACGGCCATCAGATGCGCGCCGTCGTGCGCGATGGTGCCCAGCAGCTCCCGGAAGACAGGCATCGCGCGGGCCAGCGGATGCCGGTCCCGGTAGGCGCGCAGCGCGGGCTCGTCCAGCTCGATGGGCGCCGCGCCGTCCGATGCCGCCCGCGCCCGGGACGAGCGGCGCCAGGAGTCCGCGACCACGCTGCGTACGGGCGGCGCCACCGTCCCGCCGGCCAGGAACGCCTCATGGGCCCGCCGCACCGTACGGGTGTGCGCCACCGGGTCGGCGCCCGACTCCAGCGCCAGCCAAGGGTTGACCACGCGTCACCTCTTCCTCAACGGATCCGCCCCCCGCACGCCGATGGTGCGGGTACGGGGCGGAGCCGTAAACCCCGCCTCAGGTACGGGCGCCGCCCCGGCCGCCGGCCTGCAGCCGCAGCCCGTCCGCGACGATCAGGTCCGAGGTGACCAGGGCCTGCTCGGCCTCCACATCGGTCATGAAGACGAACGGCGGCACGACGGGGGGTACGGGGAGGGTGTCGGGGGTGAAGGTGAGGCAGAGGACGCCCTCCAGGCAGCCGCTGAACCTGGTGAGGTAGAGGGTCACTTCGCCGCGGAGGTTCAACGAGTCGGCATTCAGGCCGAGTTGGGGTCCCTCGGCATCGTGGGTGGTGAGCCGGTAGTCGGTGAGCGAGGCCGCCTTCATCTTCAGGACCATCACCTTCAGCGGCCCGTCGGGAGTCGGCACCTCGGTGACCCCGGCCAGGGTGAAGCCCTGGGGCGCAAACACCGTCGTCTGCACGGTGGGCGGGGCGGGCGGCGCCGGGACCTCCGTCGCGTCGGCCTTCTGCGCCGGGCCGCCGACAGCCGCGAGCAGCGCCACCGGCAGGCCGACGGCAAGGACCTTGCTGCCGGAGCCGCGGCGGGCGGGGGCGGCGGCCGGACGGTCCGGGGACCCGGCGTCGGCCGTATCCCGTACCGGCGTCCAGCCGAACCCCATCGCGCTGCCCGCGATCCCCAGCCCCATGCCCACCAGGAACCCGCCGAGGTTGGTCGCGGCGAAGGAGAGCACCGAAAGGATCAGTGCATTGATGCTCACGTAGTGGTGTGCGGCCGGCGCGCACCACAGGAAGATCCCCGCCACCATCAGCGCCAGCCCGATACCGAGCGCGGCCAGCCCACCGAGGCCCAGGCTCACCAGTACGGTCAGCGGCGACAGCGGCACCAGCAGCAGTTCGGCCCCGCCGAGCACCAGCAGCAGCCCGGCCCAGAACGGCCGGGTCCGCCGCCAGCGCCGCAGCGCCGCCCGCGGTTCGGGCCAGGGCAGTGTCCGCTCGAGCCGCGCGCCCCACCGCGCGCGGCGCGCGCTCAGAAACACTTGTCGCCGTCCAGGCTCACGCTCACCCGCAGCCCCTTGAGGCGGAAGTTGCCGCCGGTGGCCGACCAGGCGTGCGATCTGACCCCGGCGACCTCGATGTTCCCGGCCTGCAGCCCGAACTTCCCCTTGGGACCCTTGACCCCCGGTACGGCATCGAGCGAGGAGGCGTCCCGGCCGATCTGCGCCGTACCGAAGCGGGCGTCACCCGCCAGGTCCTCGCCGTCGATGACCAGGCTGTCGGCGGACACCGCACCGGCCCGGCCGCCCGCCGTCAGCTTGAACACCACGGTGCCGACGGGCGTCCTGACCTGCGCCGCCTGGCAGATGTCGGCGAGCGTGGCCTTGCCGATGCCGAGCAGCGCGACGGGGTGCCCCTTCCCGTCGGTGTCGCGGTCGGTGTGCACGTACGAGGACAGGCCGCTGCTGGTCAGCTTCCCCGACGAGACCTGGAAGTTGGTGCCCGAGACGGCAAACGATGCGGCCAGTGCGCCCTGGGCCATCACCGTCGCCAGCGCGCCCACGGCGAGCACGGCGGGCAGCGCCACCACGGCGGTCTTCTTCCAGGAGGTCCGCCCCTCGGGCGAGGTACGCGAGGTACGCGACGTATGCGAGGTACGCGATGTACGCGGGATTCGGTTCGTAGAGCTCACTGCGTCCTCCCCGGGGCAGCGGTCGAATGCGCGAGGGAAGTGCTCGATACGCCGCCGGAAGAGCGCGGCGGGAGATCACGAAGAGAGTCGGTCCGATGATCCATGACGCTCTGTCATACTGCCGCAAACTCCTGGCAGTTGGAGACTCAGTTGGAGACTAGGGCCGATTTTGAATAATAGTCAACAGCGCGGACAGGGCGGTTCCCAGGGCGCCCGCGGCACCCTGCGTTCGCAGGCGCGGCGCGCCGGACTCATCGCCACCGGGCGGAAGCTGTTCGCCGACACCTCGTACGACGCGCTGTCCATGGACGACATCGCCCGCGAGGCCGGGGTGGCCAAAGGCCTGATCTACTACTACTTCAGCAACAAGCGCGGCTATTACCTGGCGATCATCGAGGACGCGGTGGCCCAGCTGGTCGAGCGGGCCGGCGACACCCATGACCTCCCGCCCGTCGAACGGGTCCAGCGCACCGTCGACGGCTATCTGCGCTACGCCCAGCACCACCAGGCCGCCTATCGCGCCATCGTCACCGGCGGCGTCGGCTTCGACGCCGAGGTGCTGGCGATCCGCGACACCGTACGCGCCCGGCTGCTGTCCACCATCGCGCAGGGGACCTGGGGCCGCGAGGACATTCCGCCGCTCGCCCGTACGGCCCTGACCGGCTGGCTCTCCAGCGTCGAGGGCGTCACCCTCGACTGGATCGCGGCGCAGGAGATACCCCGCGAGACGGTGGCCGCCCTGTTGGTGCGAGGCCTGGGCGACACGCTCCGGCTGATCGAGGAGTACGAGCCGAGCTGCCCGGCGCCGTCCCGGCCACCCGCCTGAGCGGCCTCCGGCGGTCCACCGGGCACACGGAAGAGGGCGGGAGGCCCCACTGCCTCCCGCCCCGCTTCCGTCCCGGTACGGCTACTTGATCGACTTGATCAGCTCACCGTTCGCGGTGTCACCGCTCAGCTCCCAGAAGAACGTGCCACCCATGCCCTGCGCGTCCTTGAAGGCCATCTTCGCGCCGATGGTCTCCGGGGTGTCGTAACTCCACCACTGGTCACCGCACTTGGCGTACGCGGTGCCGCCCGCCTTGCCGGTGGCCGGGCAGCGGTCCTTGAGCACCTTGTAGTCGTCGATGCCCGCCTCGTACTTGCCCGGGGCCGCGCCGGTGGCCGTACCGCCCGGAGCGTCCTGGGTGACACCGGACCAGCCGCGGCCGTAGAAGCCGATGCCCAGCAGCAGCTTGTCCGCCGGAATGCCCAGGCCGACGAGCTTCTTGGTGGTGTCGGTGGTGTTGAACCCGGCCTTGGGGATGCCGTCGTACGACGCGAGCGGGGAGTGCGGTGCCGTCGGGCCCTTGGCGTCCCAGGCGCCGAAGTAGTCGTACGTCATCGGGATGTACCAGTCGACGTACTGGGCCGCGCCCGCGTAGTCGGCGGCGTCGATCTTGCCCCCGTCCGAGGCGTCCGCCGTGATCGCGGCCGTCACCAGATTGCTCTGCCCGAACTTCTCCCGCAGCGCCTTCATGACCTTGGTGAAGGCGTCCTTGCCGCTGGTGTCGCAGGTCAGACCGCAGGCGTTGGGGTACTCCCAGTCGACGTCGATCCCGTCGAAGACATCCGCCCAGCGCTTGTCCTCGACCAGGTCGTAGCAGGACTGCGCGAAGGCCTCCGGGTTCTTGGCGGCCTCGGTGAAGCCGCCCGACCAGGTCCAGCCGCCGAACGACCAGATCACCTTGAGGCCGGGGTGCAGCTTCTTGAGCTTGCGCAGCTGGTTGAAGTTGCCGCGCAGCGCCCCGTCGTCCCAGGTGTCCGCCTTGCCGTCCACGCTCTGGTCGGCGGTGTAGGCCTTGTCGTAGTCGGCGTAGGAGTCGCCGATCGCGCACTTGCCGCCCTGGACGTTGCCGAAGGCGTAGTTGATGTGGGTCAGCTTGGCCGCCGACCCCGACGTCTCGATGTTCTTGACGTGGTAATTGCGGTCGTAGACACCCCAGTTGGTGAAGTATCCGACGACCTTGTTGCCGGCCGCGGCCGAGGTGGGGGCGGTGGTCCCGGTGGGGTGGGCGGAGGCCGAGCCGGTCAGCAGGGTGCCGGCCAGCGCCGCCGTACACAGCGCGGTGGCGGCGGCTATCAGCCTGCGTGGCGAGCGCTTCCGGTGCGGTCTGAGCATGTCGTCTCCTCGGAGGGGGGCGAGGTGGAGCCTGACCTGCGTTCCGAAGGGCATGAACGCGAAGGGGTGCACAACGCGAAATGACGCATGGGGTGAAGGAGCGTGAACGCATGGAACGTTGGGGGAGAAGGTAGAAGGACTAGACCAGTGGGGTCAATGGTTCGGACCAATTTCGTGGCCGGGGGGCGGTCGCGGGGGCCCCGGCCGGATCGCCCGGATCCGCCGATGATCAACCCGTGACGTGGGGCCGCCGATCGGGCATACTCCTAGCGCCACAGCTGCAGGTCATCGCCTTCCGCGACCCGGACGGCGATCATCGGCTGGGCATCTTGGAAATCCGGCGGCGCCGCCTTACCCCGCGCGCGCGTCGCCGCCGCGCCCGACAGGGAGGAGAGCGCCGCCATGACCGAGTACGGCCCCCGGCCGGTGGACCGCAGGCTGCCCACCGAGGAAGCCCGCGACCTGCTGACGCTCGTACGGGAACTCATCGAGCGCGAGATCAGGCCGGTCGCCGCCGAGGAGGAGGACGCCGGCCGCTTCCCCCGCGAGACCTTCACCCTGCTCTCCGAATCGGGACTGCTGTCGCTCCCGTACGCCGAGGAGTTCGGCGGCGGCGACCAGCCCTACGAGGTCTACCTCCAGGTCCTCGAAGAACTCGCGGCCGCCCGGCTCACCGTCGGCCTCGGCGTCAGCGTGCACACCCTCGCCTGCCATGCGCTCGCCGGATACGGCACCAAGGAGCAGCGCGCCGAGAACCTGCCGGCCATGCTCGGCGGCGGGCTGCTCGGCGCGTACTGCCTCTCCGAACCCGCCTCCGGCTCCGACGCCGCCTCACTGACCACCCGCGCCACCCGCAGCGGCGACTCGTGGACCCTCAACGGCACCAAGGCGTGGATCACCCACGGCGGCGTCGCCGACTTCTACACCGTCCTCGCCCGCACCGGCGGCAGCGGCGCCCGCGGCATCACGGCCTTCCTCGTCCCCGGCGACGCCGAGGGCCTCAGCGCCGCGCCGCCCGAGCGCAAGATGGGCATGAAGGGCTCCCCGACCGCCCAGCTGCACTTCGACGACGTCCGTATCCCCGACTCCCGCCGCCTCGGCGAGGAGGGCCAGGGCTTCGCCATCGCCCTCTCCGCCCTCGACTCCGGCCGCCTCGGCATCGCGGCGTGCGCCATCGGCGTCGCCCAGGCCGCGCTGGACGAGGCGCTCGCCTACGTCGCCGAGCGCCGGCAATTCGGCCGCCCGCTCGCCGACTTCCAGGGCCTGCGCTTCATGCTGGCCGACATGGCCACCCAGGTGGAGGCCGGCCGGGCCCTCTACCTCTCCGCCGCCCGGCTGCGCGACGCCGGACAGCCGTTCTCCAAGGAAGCGGCCATGGCCAAGCTCTTCTGCACGGACACCGCGATGCGGGTGACCACCGACGCCGTCCAGCTCCTCGGCGGCTACGGCTACACCGTCGACTTCCCGGCCGAGCGCTATATGCGCGAGGCCAAGGTGCTGCAGATCGTCGAGGGGACCAATCAGATCCAGCGGATGGTCATCGCCCGGCATCTGGCGGGGCCGGAATCGCACTGAGGGCGGGGCGAGGGCGGGCCGGGTGCGTCACAGTGCCCGGTACCCGTCCTCGTCGCTACGGAAAATGATCTCCGGACCGCACTGCCGCGGCCGCCAGCCGTGTTGCAGCGCCGTACGGATCAGACCGGCCACCACGCCGGGCGCGATCACCGTGCCGTGCTCCAGCCAGGTCACCATGCGTGCGCCGTCGCCGTCCGCCCAGCCGACGACTACGGCGAGGCCGGACGCGTCGGGGGAGACCGTCCAGCGGTAGCGGGTTCCGTCGACGGTGAGGGTGCGGGAGCCGCGGGTGGCGAGGGCCATCAGCTGTCCTCCCGGGGCTGGGAGGCTCGTCGACGGCTCGTCGTGAGGCTGCGCAGACGCGGGAGGCTGCGGATCTCTTCTCCGACCGTCTCCACCCAGGACCAGCTCAGGTCGAGGGTCTCCAGCTCTGTGAGCCGGGCCATTTCCGGCGGCAGCATGCGCACCTGGCAGCCGTCGAGAGGGAGATGGCGCAGTCGGGTCATGCGGCCGATCGAGGGAGGGATCACTGCGAGGCCGCTGGCCGGCAGGCGCAATTCCTCGAGCCGGGTGAGATCCCACAGATCGGCGGGTGGCTCTTGCCGGAAGTCGTCGCCCGTGAGGATCGGGCCGGACAGATCGAGTTCCCGCAGCGAGCGAAGCTTGCCGATCCCCGCAGGCGGTTCTTCGCCCCAGCAGACTGTGGGCGGCCGCAGCTTCCTCAGACCGCGCAGCTCCCAGAGTTCCGGGGGAATGACGTCGAGGTCCTCACTGGTGCCCAGGGACAGCTCGGCCGGCGCCTGCAACCTCGCAATCTCCGGCGGGATGGCCGTCAGCTCCGCGCCCGTCGGGTCCAGGACCTCCAAGCCACTCAACTTCCAGAACTCCAGGGGTAGTTCGACCAGCGGACTGCTGCAGAAGGACATCTTCCGCAGTCGGCTCGGTCCGCCGATCTCGCGCAACAGATGGGTCAATGTGCCCTTGCTGACGTCCAGTTCGCGAAGCTCGCTCAACAGGCCGATCTCCGGCGGCCGTGTGGCGATCGGTGCACAGGTCAACTCCAGGGACCGAAGCTGCGTGAGTCGTCCGATGCCCGCAGGAATCTCCTCCTGGTAGTCGGAGCGGATGTCCAGCTCCTGTAGCCGCCCGAACTCCCACAGCTCATCAGGGAGTGCGCGCAGGCCCTCCGCGTGGATGTAGATCTCCTCCGCATCGGGGTCGGTACGGGAGAGCTGCCGCACCACCTTGTCGAATTCATCGTCATTCCACCCGGACCCTTCCATGCCCGCCAAGCTATCCGCGCCCCCTGCACGGCCCAACCGAATTGCCCGCGGGTCTGGCCGCCGTTCCCTACCTGACGTACCGTCAACTCCCGCCGTCCGGCCGCGCGCCCCAGGAGGACACCGTGCCCGACCGCCCGATCGCGCTCGACGAATACCCGATCCACCAGGCCCCGCTGTCCATGCGGCATGTCGCCACCGGTGACCGCAACGCCTACGACCGGTGCATCTTCCACGTCCTGGACCACTCCGGCCGCGCCCTGCTCATCGCCGGCCTCGGCGTGTATCCCAACACCGGGGTCATCGACGCCTACGCCACCCTCCGTGTCGGCGACCGGCTGCACGCCGTACGGGCCTCCGACGCGCTCACCGACGACCGGCTCGCGCTCACCGTCGGCCCGCTCACCATCACCGTCGAGGAGCCCCTCGCCCGCCTGCGGCTGACGTGTGACGCCGACCCGGCCGACCCCGACGGGCTCTCCTACGACCTGACCTGGACCGCGGCCTTTCCCGCCACCTGGGAGCCGCACCACACCCAGTACCGCGGCGACCGGCTGATGCTGGAGGGGCGGCGGTTCGTGCAGGCGGGGACGTGCACCGGCAGCATCCGGGTCGCGGGGGAGGAGCTGACGGTGACGGCGGGGGAGTGGACCGGCACCCGCGACCGCAGCTGGGGTGTGCGCCCGATCCCGGGAGAGGAGGCCGGGCGGGCGGGGGAGGAAATGCGTCCCGAGGGCTTCCACTGGGTCTGGTGCCCGGTCCGCTTCGACGACCGGTTCGTGATGGTCATCGTCCAGGAGGACGCCGACGGCCATCGCACCCTCAACGAGGCCTCGCTGGTCCGCGACGGTGTACGGGATGTCCAACTCGGCTGGCCGCACACGGACATCACCTACCGCCCCGGCACCCGCCACCCCGAACGTGCCGTCATCCACCTCACCGACCCCGGCCGCAAGCCCCTCGAACTCACCGCCGAGATCCTCACCTCCTCCCCCCTGGCCGTGGGCGCCGGCTACCCTCCCCCAAGCTCTCAGCTCCGTTCGAGCAGGGGGGACCCCCATGCCGACGACTGGCAGCACGGCACCTGGCGCGGCCGCGGCTGGACCGACCGCCGCAGCTACGACCTCTCCGACCCGGCGGCACACCCGCACGCCGCGTACGGGGTCACCGACCACGCCGCCCGCTTCACCCTCGACGGCCGCACCGGCTACGGCATCTTCGAGCACGGCAGCTTCGGCCGCCACGACCCGAGCGGCTTCACCGGGTACGACTCGGTGGCGCAGAAGGGGGCCCGATGACCACGGCCCCGCGCCCCCGTACCACCACCCGCGACCCGGAAACCCTCACCCGGCGCCTCACCGCCTGGCTCGGCACCCGTCTTCCCGGGGCCCGCGCGGCCGACGCCACCGTCCCCGACTCCAACGGCATGTCCAGCGAGACCCTGCTCTTCGACATCGACCACCCGGACCCGCCGGTGCGCAATTGTGCGCTGCGCCTGGCAGGCGACCCCGCCGCGTACACGATCTTCCCGCGCTACGACATGGCCCGGCAGTACCGCACCCTGCGCCTGGTCGCCGACCGCACCGACCTGCCCGTCCCCCGTACCTTCTGGCTCGAAGAGAACCCGGCGCATCTCGGCGCACCCTTTTTCGTCATGGAGCGCGCCGCGGGCCGCGTCCCACCGGACGTCATGCCCTATACGTACGAGGGGAATTGGCTGTACGAGGCCACGGAGGCGGAAAGGGCGCGCCTCGAGGCGGCGAGTGTGGCGATCCTTGCCCGGCTTCACGATCAAGTCCCGGTAAAGGAAGCGGAGTTCCTGGACACACCGGGAAACGGGTCGGCATTGCACCGCCACGTCGAGGCCCAACGCGCCTATTACGCATGGGTGGTGGACGGGCGCCCGCATTCCCCGGTCATCGAGCGCGGCTTCGCCTGGCTCGCCGAGCACTGGCCCGCCGACCCCGGTGAGACGGTCTTGACCTGGGGCGATGCCCGGATCGGCAATATCGTCTACGACGATTCCTTTGCGCCGGCCGCCGTACTGGACTGGGAAATGGCTGCCCTGGGGCCGCGCGAACTCGACCTGGGCTGGATGGTGTATCTCCACCGCTTCTTCCAGGACCTCACGGAAAGCAGTGGGCAGCGCGGGCTTCCCGAATTCCTGCGCCGTGACCGTATCGAGGGGCGCTATGCCCGGCTCACCGGGCACACACCCCGCGATATGGAATTCCACACCCTTTATGCCGCGCTGCGGCAGGCCATTGTGATGCTGCGGGTGGCGTATCGTCAGGTGCATTTCGGTGAGGTGCCGGTGCCGGACGACGCCGATGCGCTGATCCTGCACCGGGACACCTTGGAAGCGATGATCGCCGGCCGCTACTGGTGAGCCGGCTCAGGCACTGCGGCGCATCTGCGGCACCTGGGCCGGGTGCGTGTCGGGGCCGCCGATGTGCGAGAACGGCTGGCGGCGCCAGTCCAGGCTCTCGGGGAGCGTCAACAGCACGGCCGCGTCCTGCTCCTGAGTGCCCATCGTGTCGTCGGTCTCCGGGGCCTCGGCCACCGGCCGACCGGATCCCTGGCAGACCGTCAGGCCGAACGGGTTCCACGGCGAGGGGCACAGCGCGTGCTCCGGAAGCGTGTCCTCGTCCGCCAGCATGGCGATCGGCTGCCCGCAGTCCGGGCAGGTCACGCGGTAGATGTCAAAGGTCTCGAAGGCCTCGGCGCTGCCGTCGTCGCCGGAGAAACCGAGACTGTCGCCCTCCTGTGCGCCGACGCTCGGCGCCGCGGATTCCTTCTTGAGGCGTCGCATGATGTCCATCCCCCTCGGGTGGGCCAGGCCACTCGGACCGCTGACTTCCTTGACGGGCGGTCCCGGCCACCACCAGCAATTCCCTTCATGCCGCGCGCATAATCACCGGCGCCCGACGGACACGGGTTCATGGGTGTGGCATTCCTCACACGGACCGGCGCGGAGGTGTCCACGATCCGGCGTGCGCTGCGCATCTGTGGCCGAGCACAGTAGGTTGAGCGGGTGGAGGAGTTGGACCGACAAATCGTGGATCTGCTCGTCAAGGACGGGCGGATGAGCTACACCGACCTGGGCAAGGCCACCGGCCTGTCCACCTCGGCGGTGCACCAGCGCGTGCGCCGTCTCGAGCAGCGCGGTGTCATCCGGGGCTATGCCGCCATCGTGGACCCCGAAGCCGTGGGCCTGCCGCTCACGGCCTTCATCTCGGTCAAACCCTTCGACCCCAGCGCCCCGGACGACATCGCCGACCGGCTGGCGGAGGTCGGCGAGCTGGAGGCCTGTCACAGCGTCGCGGGCGACGAGAACTACATCCTCAAGGTCCGGGTCGCCACCCCGCTGGAGCTGGAGCATCTGCTCACCCGCATCCGCACCCTGGCGGGCGTCTCCACCCGTACGACGGTCGTGCTCTCCACCCCGTACGAGGCCCGGCCGCCCCGCATCTGACCTGGCCGCTTTCGGCCCCCCCGCGCGCCGGCCGGCCGCGCACAGGGGCCAAACTGTCCGGTATGAGCGAGCGCATCCCCGATCCGGCCCGGCCCCGTACCGTCCTCCTGCGCGGCGGTGAGGTGCACAGCCCCGCGGACCCCTTCGCCACCGCCATGGTGGTGGAGGGCGACCGCATCGCCTGGGTGGGCGAGGAGGGCGCAGCCGATGCCTTCGCCGACGGCGTCGATGAGGTGGTGCAGCTCGAGGGCGCACTGGTCACCCCGGCGTTCACGGACGCACATGTGCATACGACGGCGACCGGGCTCTCGCTCACCGGGCTCGACCTGGTCGGCGTCGCCACCCTGTCCGACGCGCTGGCCCGGATCCGCGCGTACGCGGCCGCGCGCCCGGCGGACAAGGTCCTGCTGGGCCACGGCTGGGACGCCGGCGCATGGCCCGAGGGGCGCCCGCCCTCCCGTACGGAAATCGACGCGGCGACCGGCGGCCGTCCTCTCTATCTCACGCGGGTCGATGTGCACTCCGCGGTCGTCACGACGGCACTGCTGGACCTGGTCCGTGGCGTGCGCGGGCTCGCCGGATTCCACCTGGACGCCCCGCTCACCGGCGACGCCCACCACGCCGTGCGGCGGGCCGCGTACGCCACCGTCACGCCCGCCCAACGCGCCGACGCCCAGGCGGCGGCGCTCGCCCGCGCGGCCTCCCTCGGGATCGGCAGCGTCCACGAATGCGCGGGACCGGAGATCTCCAGCGAGGACGACCTCACCGCACTGCTCGCCCTCGCCGCCGAAGGCAACGGGCCGCGGGTGGTCGGCTACTGGGCCGAACTGATCGCATCCGCAAAGGATGCCGAGCGGATCCGGGAACTCGGGGCCATCGGCGCGGCCGGCGATCTGTTCGTCGACGGATCACTCGGCTCGCACACCGCCCACCTGCACGCCCCGTACGTGGACGCCGACCACACCGGCACCGCGCACCTCGACGCCGAGGCCGTCGCCGCACATGTCGCCGCCTGCACCGAGGCCGGGCTCCAGGCCGGATTCCACGCCATCGGCGACGCGGCACTGACCACCGTCGTCGACGGCGTACGGGCCGCCGCCGACCGCATCGGCCAGGACCGGATCCGCGCCGCCCGGCACCGCGTCGAGCACGCCGAAATGCTCACCGAGGCCACCGTCGCCGCCTTCGCCGACCTCGCCCTGACCGCCTCCGTACAGCCCGCCTTCGACGCGGCCTGGGGCGGCGGGGACGGCATGTACGCGGCCCGCCTCGGCGCCGACCGGGCCCGCACCCTCAACCCGTACGCCGCCCTGCTCAAGGCCGGTGTCCCGCTCGCTCTCGGCTCCGACAGTCCGGTCACCCCCCTCGACCCCTGGGGCACCCTGCGCGCCGCCGTCTTCCACCGCACCCGCGCCCACGGCATCTCCGCCCGCGCCGCGTTCACCGCCCACACCCGCGGCGGCTGGCGCGCCATCGGCCGCGACGACGCGGGCGTCCTGGTGCCCGGCGCACCCGCCGACTACGCGGTCTGGCGCACCGGCGACCTGCTCGTCCAGGCCCCCGACGAGCGGGTCCAGCGCTGGTCCACCGACCCCCGCTCCGGCACCCCCGGTCTGCCCGATCTCACCCCCGGCGGCGAGCTCCCGGTGTGCCTGACCACGGTCGTCGGCGGGCGCACCGTCTTCGCGCGGCCGATCGAGTGACATCGGGCGGGCAGGTGTCGCCGGAGGGCGCGCTTGCCGCCGCTAGCCCCACCTGGGCAGGCTCGGCAGTGACCTGGGGCGACGCGAAAACGACGCAGGCGGAGCACCTGTTGACAGCAGGCGGTCGACGGCCGGTAGGTTCGGCCGAGTCCACCACAGGACGTCCGATCGGGAGACCTCCGCGCAGTCGTCGAACGCAGCTGGGCCATGGGGCGGGGCGCCAACCGGCGCACCGCCACTGGGAGCCAGGTCCAGCGTCAGCGGCACGGCGCGACGGATCGTCTCCGGTGGTCGGCAGGTGCGACCCGGGTGGGGCCCGGACGCTCAGTAGACAACGGCTTTCGGTCGACCCGCAGCCAGCGGGTCCCAGGTCGGCCCGAAGGGCACCGGGCCCCGATCCGCACCGTTCCCCTTCCGGTGCGCCCACGTCGTCCTGCGCACCTGGCATCCACGATTGCGCCCGCCCGATGTACGGTCAGCTCACTCTCCCCAGCTCTCAAGGAGCCAGGGAGGTGCCCCCACACAGACGACCTGCAGGAAGGCCGCGACCGTGCCATCGGTCTCCGACACCACCGAAGAAGCCGCGAGCGGCGCCTCGCCCGACGGCCCGGTGCCGTCCGCCGGAAACGGCGTGACCGACCTGCCGCGCCGCCCCGGCAGGCTCCGCCGGCTCGCCGCCCTGGCCCGCCGCGAGGCGCCGCGCACCGCCGTCGCGGTCGTCTCCGGCCTCGCCCTCGGCCTCGCCTTCCCGCCGTACGACCTGTGGCCGCTGTCCCTGGTGGGCGTGGCCGCGTTCGCCCTGCTGACCCGCGGCCGGACCGTACGGCAGGGCGCCTGGACCGGCCTCGCCTTCGGGCTGCCGTTCTTTGTGATCCTGCTGAAGTGGCTGCATGTGGTCGGCTGGGACGCGGTGATCGGGCTGTCCGTCGCCGAGGCGCTGTTCCTGGCGCTGCTGGGCGCGGCACTGGCCGGCACCTCCCGGCTGAAGGCCTGGCCGCTGTGGGCCGCCTGCCTGTGGGTCGCCGAGGAATGGGCCCGCGACCGGCTGCCGTTCGGTGGCTTTCCCTGGGGGCGGCTGGCGTTCGCCAACACCGCCTCGCCGTTCACCCCGCTCGCCGCGCTGGGCGGCGCCCCGCTGGTGACCTTCGCCGTCGCGCTGGCCGGCACGCTGCTGGCCGCGTGCGCCGCCGTCCTGTGGGGTCTGCGCGACTCCGGCTCGCTGCGCAAGGCGGTGCCGGCAGTGGAGGCCTTCGGGCTCGCCGCCGCCGTGACCGTCGCGGGCGCGGTCGTACCCGTCCCCACGAAGGCCGCCGACACCGTCGACATCGCCGTCGTCCAGGGCAACGTCCAGCAGCCCGGCATGGACTTCCTGGGCCGCCCCATGAAGATCCTCGACAACCACGCCACGGCCACCGAGAAGCTCGCCGCCGACATCAAGGCCGGCAAGGCCAAGAAGCCGGACCTGGTCATCTGGCCGGAGAACTCCTCCGACCTCGACCCCTTCCAGTACCCGCAGGCCTACGACCGGATCGACGAGGCCGTGAAGGCGATCGGGGTGCCCGTGCTCGTCGGCGCGCTGGTCGATCACCCCACCAAGAAGGGCTATGTCTTCAACGAGGGCATCGTCTGGGACCCGACGAAGGGGCCGGGCGCCTCGTACACCAAGCAGCACCCGGTGCCGTTCGGCGAGTACGTCCCGTTCCGGGAGCAGCTCAGCAAGATCATTACGCGCTTCAAGCGGGTGCCCCGCAACTTCTACCCCGGCGACCACACCGGCGTTCTCAAGGTCGGCTCCGCCAAGCTCGGCGACGTCATCTGCTTCGAGGTGGCCTACGACGAGATCGTGCACGACACCGTCCAGGCCGGCGCCCGCGCCCTGGTCATCCAGACCAACAACGCCACCTACGGCCGCACCGGCCAGCCCGAGCAGCAGCTGGCGATGTCCAAGCTGCGCGCCGTCGAACACGGCCGGGCCATCGTCACCGCCGCCACCAGCGGGATCAGCGCGGTCGTCGCCCCGGACGGCACGGTCACCCACCAGATCCCCGAGTTCACCCAGGGCGTCGTCTCGGCCCGGATCCCGCTGCGCGACGAAACGACGCTCGCCGACCGCGTCGGTGCGGCGCCCGAGTGGGCGCTCGCTATCGTGGGCCTTCTGTCCTGCGCCGGCGCGACGGTGGTCGGCCGGCGGGGACGCAAAGAGACCGAGAAGGGGCAGCAGTGACAGACGGCGGTCAGCGGCAGTACGGTCCGCTCGGCACCACGTTGGTGATCATCCCGACGTACAACGAGGCGGAGAACATCAAGCCGATCGTCTCGAGGGTGCGGTCCGCCGTCCCCGAGGCGCATGTGCTGATCGCGGACGACAACTCTCCGGACGGCACCGGCAAGCTCGCCGATGAGCTCGCCGCCGTGGACGAGCAGGTGCATGTCCTGCACCGCAAGGGCAAGGAGGGGCTCGGCGCCGCCTACCTCGCGGGCTTCACCTGGGGCACGGACAACGGCTACGGCGTACTGGTCGAGATGGACGCCGACGGCTCGCACCGGCCCGAGGAGCTGCCGCGGCTGCTGACCGCCCTCAAGGGCGCCGATCTTGTTCTCGGCTCGCGCTGGGTGCCCGGCGGACGGGTGGTGAACTGGCCCAAGAGCCGCGAGTTCCTCTCCCGTGGCGCCAGCGCGTACTCCCGCGCCCTCCTGGACGTCCCGATCCGCGATGTGACCGGCGGCTTCCGGGCCTTCCGGGTGGAGACGCTCAAGGGGCTCGGGCTGGAGGACGTGGCCTCGGCAGGCTACTGCTTCCAGGTCGACCTCGCCCGCCGGGCGGTGCGGGCCGGATTCCATGTGGTCGAGGTGCCGATCACCTTCGTCGACCGGGAACACGGGGACAGCAAGATGAGCCGCGACATCATGGTCGAGGCGCTGTGGCGGATCACCGCCTGGGGCGTCGACACCAGGGTGAACAAGATCCGCGGCCGCTGACACCGGGCCTGCACGAGCCCGCCCCCTCGACACCGGCACGCCCTCCGGCCAGGCACACTTGGGGCATGACGTCCGGAGCCATACCACCGCCGAGTCCCCGCCCGCCCCAGCGCTCGCGCGCCCGTCGGTTCATACCGTTGGGCATCGCCGCCTGGGTGGTGCTGGAGATCTGGCTGCTGATCGTCGTAGCCGACGCCACGAGCGGGCTGACGGCCTTTTTGCTGGTTGTCGCGGGCATGGTGGCCGGCGCGCTGGTGATCAAGCGGGCGGGCCGCCGGGCCTGGCGGAATCTCACGACGAGCATGCAGACGGGCGCCCCGGCCACGGGCCCCACGGCATCGGACAAGGACACCTCGGGACAGGGCAATACGCTGCCGATGCTCGGCGGACTGCTGCTGATGGTGCCGGGGCTGGTGTCCGACGTGGCGGCGCTGCTGTGCCTCTTCCCGCCGACGGGCAAGCTGATCCAGCGCCGGGCGGAGAAGCTGCTGTCCCGGCGGACGGCCTACACCCCGAGGTCGTTCGGTGACGCATTCCAGCAGGCCCGCATGCACCGGCCGGACGGCAAGGTCGTCCAGGGCGAGGTCATCCGCGACGACGAGCCGCCCACCCCGCCCCGCCAGGACCCGCCGCTGACCGGCTGAGATCACCGCGCAGGGGCCATACGGACAAAAGCCGCACCGCATACCAGCAAAAGCCGGGGCCACTGCGCAAAGCAATGACCCCGGCCCTGGTGCTGCGTACTTCTGGCGAGTCCGGTTGTCAGGCGGACTTGCGGTTGGTGTCGCGCGGATGCACGGCAATGTTCATGGTGCCGGAGCGCAGGACGGCCAGCCGTTCGGCCAGCACCTCCTCGAGCTCCTCGCGGGTGCGCCGCTCCATGAGCATGTCCCAGTGCGTACGCGCGGGCTTACCCTTCTTTTCTTCGGGGCCATCGCCATCCACCAGAAGAGAGGGTGCACCGCATACCTTGCACTCCCACTCCGGCGGAATCTCGGCCTCAACCGAGAACGGCATCTCAAATCGATGGCCGTTCTGGCATGCGTACTCCACCGCCTGGCGCGGGGCCAGGTCGATGCCGCGGTCGGTCTCGTAGCTGGTCACCACGAGTCGCGTGCCGCGGAGAGCTCGCTCACTCATGAATCGTGCCTCCCGGGCTTGTCGCCCACAGGACAGGTGTCGCTGTCGTCGTCATCCGGTCAACGTCCGGTCGGCGGTGAAGATTCCCGTAATCTGCGTCGCCCGTCGTGCCGCCCCTTGTTGTACCCACCAGCGCCCGGTTTGTCACATCTGGCAGTAGATGTCACCCAACGCTTTCCCGATTTGAGCGCGCAGTAACGGTCCGCCTGGTGAGCCAAAGGCGTACACTACCGGCCCGCGCCCCCCGAACCTAAATCCGGTCCGGAACAGGGTTGCCCGCCGCCGCGATCGCCCGCCGCACCGGCACCCTCGCCAGCAGGACAAATCCGACCGCAAAGAACACCACCAGGGACACGATCGCGTCCCGGTAGCTCCCGGTCAGCTGATAGGCCACCCCGAACACCAGCGGCCCCAGCCAGCTCACCCCCCGGTCGCTCAGCTCGTACGCGGAGAAGTATTCCGCCTCCTTGCCGCGCGGCACCAGGTGCGAGAACAGCGACCGGGAGAGCGCCTGGCTGCCGCCCAGCACCAGACCGATCGCCGCCGCCAGCGCGAAGAACCAGACAGGCGCCTTGGCGGGCAGAAAGAAACCGGCCGCGAGCGTCACCGTCCAGGCCACCAGCGAGCCCAGAATCGTGCGGTGCGCGCCGTACCGCCGAGCCATCCGCCCCATCGCCAGCGCGCCCGCCGCGGCCAGCACCTGCACCAGCAGCACCGCGATGATCAGCGTCGTCTGGTCCAGCCCCAGCTCCTCGGAGCCGTAGATCGACGCCTGGCTGATCACCGTCTGCACCCCGTCGTTGTAGACGAGATAGGCGAGAAGAAAAGCGAGGGTGAGGGGATGGCGGCGCATATCGCGCAGCGTCTCCCGCAGCTGCCGCCGGCCCTGGCCCAGCGCCGCGCCTGGCTCTTCGCGTGCGCTGCTCCCGGCCCCCCGCCGGTCGCGCAGCCGGCGCAGCGGGATCAGCGAGAACGCGCCCCACCACAGTCCCGCCGACGCCAGACAGATCCGTACGGCAGTGCCCTCGGAGACACCGAAGGAATCGTGCCCGGCGTAGAGCGCCAGGTCGACGACCAGGACCAGGCCGCCCGCCGCGTAGCCGAACGCCCAGCCGCGGGAGGAGACCGCGTCCCGTTCGTCGGGCTCGGCTATCTGCGGCAGGAAAGAGTTGTAGAGCATCATCGAGACGACGAAGCAGACGTTCGCGATGATCAGCAGCGCCCCGCCGAGCAGATAGCGGTCGCCGCCCAGGAAGAACATCCCGGCCGTCGCCGCGGCCCCCGTATACGCACAGCCGCCCAGCAGCGGCTTCTTACGGCCGGTCCGGTCGGCCAGCGCCCCGGCGACCGGCATCGCCAGGACCGCCAGCAGCAGGGACGCGGAAACCGAGTACGCGAAGAAGGAACCCGCGCGCACCGGAATGCCCAGGGGATGGACGAAGCCGTCCGGATCCGCCGCGGCCTTCGCCACCGACGTCAGATACGGGCCGAGGAACACCGTCAGGACGCTCGTCGAATAGACGCTGTTTGCCCAGTCGTACCAGTACCAGCCGCGCTGTTCCCGGCGTCTGGCCGCCGCCTCCTCGTCGACGCCCCCGACCACCGCCTGTGCGCTCACGCGCCCACCCCCGTCTTTGTGTCCCCGTCGCCGCGGCGGACCGGTGCCGGGCGGTCAGACCCAGGAGCCCCGTTCGGTCAGCACCGTGCGCAAAGTGTCGATGTGGTCGGTCATGATGCCATCCACCCCAAGATCCAACAGCGCCGCCATCCGTTTTGCGTCATTGACCGTCCAGACATGAACCTGCATGCCCAGCGCATGCGCCGCCCGCAGGAACAGTGGGTCGACGACGGGGATGCCGGACTGCCGCTCCGGGACCTGCACGCACACCGCGTTGCGCCGCACCGCCGCGCCCAGCAGCCGGTCCAGCGGCACCGCTCCCCGCCCGTACGAGCGCAGCCGCAGCCCGGCCACGCCGCGGGTGCCGAGCGAGGTCGCCAGCCGCGGGCCCGCCAGCCGCTGCGCCCGCGCCACCCGCGCCTCGGAGAACGAGCCCACGCACACCCGGTCCCAGGCACGGGTACGGCGCAGCAGGTTCAGCAGCGGCGCGAGGGCGCTCTCCACCTTGAGATCGACGTTCCAGCGGGCCTCGGGGAACTCCTCCAGCAGCTCTTCGAACAGGGGGAGCGGCTCGCGGCCGCCGACCCGGGCCCCGCTCACCGCCCGCCAAGGGAGCTGCGCGATCTTTCCTCGGGTGTCGGTGACGCGGTCGAGGGTCGCGTCATGGAAGGCGACGAGCTGTCCGTCCGATGTGGTGTGCACATCGGTCTCGAGATAGCGGTAGCCCAGCTTGAGCGCGCGCCGGAAGGCGACCGCGGTGTTCTCCAGGCCGTCCGCCGCCCCGCCCCGGTGGGCGAAGGGGAGGGGTGCGGGATGGTCGAGATAGGTGTGGCGCAGGGGTATCGCTGAGGTCGTCACGTGGGCAGTATTGCGCGCTCAGGTGAAGTGGCTTCGCCGTGGGCGACCACCGGCGACGGCCGCTCGGGCAGGCCCTTGATCGCGAAGCGCCGGAGGAAGAACTGCGCCAGCGGACCGATGGCCAGCGCATAGACCACCGTGCCGGCCCCGATGGAGCCACCGAGCGCAAAGCCCGCCGCCAGGACCGTCACCTCGATGCAGGTCCGCACCAGGCGCACCGGCCGGCCGGTGCGCAGTTGCAGCCCGGTCATCAGGCCGTCCCGCGGGCCGGGGCCGAAGCGGGCGGAGATATAGAGGCCGGTCGCGGCGCCGTTGAGGACGACGGCGAAGGCCAGCAGCGGGATCCGGGCGCCGAGCGCGGAGAACTCGGGCACCAGCGCCAGCGTCGCGTCCATCACCAGCCCGAGGATCACCACATTCGACACCGTCCCCAGGCCCGGACGCTGGCGCAGCGGAATCCACAGCAGCAGGATCAACGCCCCGGAGACGATGGTGACAGTGCCGATCGTCAGCCCTGTATGGCGGGAAATGCCCTGGTTCAGCACGCTCCACGGCTCCAGGCCGAGCTCGGCGCGCAGCATCAGCCCCATGCTCACGCCGTACAGCACCAGCCCCGCGTACAGCTGGACCAGCCGGCGCGGCAGCAGTGCCCTCGGCGCGCCGGAATCCCCGGTGGTCGACCTCGCGAACGACCTTGTGATGGACCTGGTGATCGGCCTGGTGATCGGCCTGATGTTGGACAAGGCTCTTCCCCCTCCTGGCAGAATTGGACTGATGCATGACACGATGTGGCCGGTAGCGGTCGGTTAAGTAGAGCCAATTCGGCGAAGGTGGACTGATTTCCATGGCGCAGTGGACTTCGGCAGTGGGTGCACCCCAACTGGCCCGGCTCCTCCGGTCGCAGGACCCGCGGGACGCCGAACTCACCGCCACCGGGCGCCGGTTGCCCGCCTACCGCAGCCTCGCCGACGGCGTACGCCTCCTCGTCCTGGAAGGGCGCATCCCGGTCGCCGCCCGGCTCCCCGCCGAACGGGAACTGGCCGCCGCATTCGGCGTCAGCCGCACCACCGTCGCCGCCGCCTACGAAGCGCTCCGCGCCGAAGGATTCCTGGAGTCCCGCCGCGGCTCCGGCAGTTGGACCGCCGTCCCGGCCGGCAACCCCCTGCCCACCCGCGGCCTGGAACCCCTCCCCCCGGAGGCCGCCGGCTCCATGATCGACCTCGGCTGCGCCGCCCTCCCGGCCCCCGAGCCCTGGCTGACCCGCGCCGTCCAGGGCGCCATGGCCGACCTCCCGCTCTACTCCCACACCCACGGCGACTACCCGGCCGGCCTCCCCGTGCTGCGCCAGGCCCTCGCCGACCGCTACACCGCCCGCGGCATTCCCACCATGCCCGAACAGATCATGGTGACGACGGGCGCGATGGGCGCCGTCGCCGCGATCTGCCGCCTGTGTACGGGCCCCGGAGAGCGGGTCGCCGTCGATTCCCCCTCGTACGCCAACATCCTGCAGCTGATGCGGGACGCCGGCGCCCGGCTCGTCCCCGTCGCCCTGGGGGAGCGGCTGGCCGGCTGGGACATCCCCGCCTGGCGCCAGGTCATGCGGGACGCCGCCCCCCGCATGGCCTACGTCGTCGCCGACTTCCACAACCCCACCGGCACCCTCGCCACCGACGACCAGCGCCGCCGCATGGTCGATGCCGCACGGTCGGCCGGCACGCTGCTCGTCGTCGACGAGACCATGGCCGAGCTCCATCTGGACGACGACCCCGAACCGCCGCGCCCGGTCTGCGCCTTCGACCCCGCGGGCAGCGCCGTGATCACCGTCGGCTCGGCCAGCAAGGCGTTCTGGGCCGGCATGCGGATCGGCTGGGTGCGCGCCGCGCCCGACATCATCCGCAGCCTGGTCGCCGCCCGCGCCTACTCCGACCTCGGCTCACCCGTTCTCGAACAGCTCGCCATCGCCTCGCTCCTGGAGGGCGAGGGCTGGGAGGCCGCCGTCGAGATCCGCCGCCAGCAGGCCCGCGAGAACCGCGAGGCGATCGTCACCGCGCTGCGCCGCCACCTCCCCGACTGGGAGTTCAGCGTCCCACATGGCGGCCTCACCCTCTGGGCCCGTACGGGCGGCCTGTCCGGCTCCCGGATCGCCGAGGCGGGGGAGCGGCTGGGGGTACGCGTCCCCTCCGGCCCGCGGTTCGGGGTCGACGGCGCCTTCGAGGGCTTCGTACGGCTGCCGTTCACGGTCAACGGCGCGGTCGCGGAAGAGGCCGCCGTACGCCTCGCGGGCGCCGCGCGGCTGGTGGCCACCGGCGCCACCGTCGAGTCCGAGGCGCGCCACGCCTTCGTTGCCTGACGGATCGCCGGCCCCGCAGTTGGGCCTCAGCCGTCGATGTGCGCGGCCTCCGACCCGTTGAGCGCGACCGGCCCGCCGCCGTCGAAGGCCGTCACCCGCGGGCTCAGCGGGGAGGTCTCGTCCGCGGCGGGCGCGGGCTTGGCGAAGGACGTCGCCGCACCCATCGGAGCCGTCCGTTCCGGCAGCAGCGCCATCAGGTCGATCCGGTCCGTCTCGCAGGTCGCCTCGTCGAACGGGTCGGGCGTGGCCGGCACCTGGAGCCGCAGCACCGGGCCGCTGCCGAGCCGGGCGTAGCCGCGGCCGGGCGGCACATCGGCCGTCGGCGTGGTGTGCGGCGGCGCCCCGAGCACCAACCGCACCTCCTCCGCCGTCGCCGGACCGAGCACCACCCGCGCCCTCGTGTACGCCCGCACGGCATCGTTCAGCAGCTCGGCGCTCTCGAACTGCTCAGCCACGACGACGGTCACATTGGCCGCCCCGCCGTGCCGCAGCGGCACATGCAGCAGCCGCTGCGGATCCTCCTGGTCCTCCGCTGCCGCGAGATGGGCCAGCGTCGTCGGACGGTCCGCGATGAGCCACAGCGGCCGCCGGGTGTCCTCCGGCGCGGAACGGCCCACCTGCCGCGCGCGGTTCGCCGAGATCAGCCGCCGCTCGGTCTCCCGCGCGGCCCACTCCAGCGTCGCCCGCGCCCCCGCGAGCCCGCTCTCCACCCCCAGCACGCCACGGCGCCCGGCCAGGCACGCGAAGTCGCCGGCGCCGCTGCCGTCGATGACCAGCACATCGCCGTCGACCAGCGCCTGCAGCGCGATCGACCGCAACAGCGTCGTCCCGCCCGTCCCCGGCTGCCCCAGCACCAGCAGATGCGGCTCGGTGGACCGCTGCCCGGTCCGCCAGACCACCGGCGGCACATCCTGCATCTCGTCGCCCTGCACGACCGGCAGGGTCCGCTCGACGGAATCGGGGTCGGTGAACCCGAGGACCGTCTCGCCCGGCGAGGTGACGAAGCGCTGCACCGCGATATCCGTGGGCAGCGGGCCGAGGACGCTCAGCACCAGCTGATTGGCCGCCTCGTCCCACGCGAAGTGGTACTCCCGGCCGCGGCCGGACTTGGCGTGCAGCACCTGCTCGATACGGGCCCGGGACGCGTCCTCGCCATCGGTGAAATACGCCGGGTACTTCAGTTGCAGGTGCTCCAGCCGCCCGTTCTCGTCGAAGGCGTACTCGGTGAAGGCCTCCTCCCAGTCACCACCGTGGGCGTAGAGGGGGCTGGGGTCGCCCTCGGCGGAGAAATACGGCACCAGCGCCTCGTACAGCGACTGCAGCCGCTCCGCCTCGGCCTCGCCGGGCCCGGTCTGCGCAGGCGTACGGTCCCGCCCCGCCCAGGCCGCCGCCCCCATCACCAGGGCGGCCGCGAGCAGCGGCCCGTACGGCACCACCGCCACGCCCAGCACACACGCGGCAACGAAGAAGAACAGCGGGCCCCGGCGATCCTTGGGCGTCGCATCCCAGCGCTGTCTGCCGAGGGCGGCCAGCCGGCGCAGTCCACGGCTGATGGTGATCAGCGGATGGAACACATCGGAGGCACTGTCGGCGGCGGTGCGCGCAAAGTCTCTGCTGCGCACCAGGGAAGCGCTGTCGGTCAGGATGCGGGGCAGGGGGCGCCGGGCCACATCTGTCTCCTGTTGCTCGTGCGGTGGTCGTGGCGGCTCGATGTGGGCGGCGAGCCGGGGCGGTGCGGCGGGCTAGATCTTCAGCCCTCCCAGGAGACCCGCGAGGCTGGCGCCGCCGGCCTTGATGCTGGGCGCGATGGCGGAGCCTGCGAGGTAGAACCCGAAGAGCGCGCAGACCAGCGCGTGGGAAATCTTGAGGCCGTCTTTGCGGAAGAAGAGGAAGACGATGACGCCGAGCAGGATGACGCCGGAAATGGACAGAATCATGGGGTTCTCTCCTGGGTGGTGGGGACGATCACCATGAGTTCTTCCAACCTCACAGCAAGTATCAAGCCATCAAAAGCTGCGAATGGGTGATTTATCGTTGAAACCCCCCAAACGGGCCCCGTCTGTAGGGCGCGTCGCCTGGAACTGTGCTTCGCGTGTCGCGCACGGGTCCCGCCGCCCGGCGCCCCCGCGGACTCCGGCACAATCGGGGGGTGTCGAAGAAGAAGCCGCGCCGCCCGGCCGCCGCGACCCCCGCCGCCGCGACCCCCGCCTCGCCCTGCCCCTGCGGACGCGATGCGGCCTACCGCGACTGCTGCGGCGCCTGCCATGAAGGGCGGGCCGCCGCCCCCACCGCGGAGCGGCTGATGCGCTCGCGCTACAGCGCCTTCGCCGTCGGCGACGCCGGATATCTGCTGCGTACCTGGCATCCGTCGACCCGGCCCGGCACCCTGGAATGCGTCGCGGGACAGCGGTGGACCGGCCTGGAGATCCTCGCCACCACCGGCGGCACCGCCTTCCACACCGAGGGCACGGTGGCCTTCCGCGCGCACTACACGCTGCAGGGCCGGACCGGCAGCCAGGACGAGAACAGCCGCTTCGTCCGCGAGAACGGCCAGTGGCTCTACGTGGACGAGGCGCCGCCCGCGTAATCCGACCCCGTCACCCGCCTCTACTGGCCGCGCAGCATCAGCTGCTCGATCTCACGGCGCTCACGCTTGGTGGGACGTCCCGCGCCACGGTCCCGCGTCGCGACGGCGGGGACCTCCTCGCGCGGCGGGGGCGGCGGGCTGTTGTCGATGAAGTACTCCGCGGCGACGGGCGCGCCCACCCGCTTGCGCACCAGCTTCGAGACGACCACGATCCGCTCCCGGCCGGCAATCCGCAGCCGCACCTCGTCACCGCTGCGCACGGCGTGCGCCGGCTTCACCCGGTCACCGTTGACGCGTACGTGCCCCGCACGGCAGGCCGCGGTGGCCTGTGACCGCGTCTTGGTGAGCCGCACCGACCAGATCCAGCTGTCGATGCGGGTGGTGGTCCCCTCGTCTGAAGCCATGACACGACTCTAGGCCGCGCGGGGGCGGGCGCGCGCGGATTAAGCGGAGGCGCTCGTGTCAGGCGGAGGCCTTCTTGCCCGCCCGCTTCGACGGGGGCTTCTTGGCGGTGCTCTTGGCGCCGGCCTTGGCCGCGGTCCTGCTCGTGCCCCCGCTCGCGCCGGTGCTCTTGGCGGCCGCCGTCTTCTTCGCGGGTGCCTTCTTCGCCGTCGTCTTCTTCGCTGTCGCCTTCGTGGCCGTCTTCTCCGCGGTCTCCTTTGCGCCGCCGCTCTTCCCGGCCGGCGCCGTCCCGGCCTTCTCTGCCGCCTTTCGCCCCCGTATCGGCGTGACGGATCCCGGACGCCCGGCCTCCGCCCCGCCGCGTCCCTGGGCCGCCGCGACGCTCTTCTCCAGCGCGGCCATCAGGTCGATGACCTGGCCGCCGCCCGACGTGTCGGGCGCGACCGGCGCCCCGCCCTCCAGCTTCTGTGCGACCAGCTGCTCGACGGCCTCGCGGTAGTCGTCGTGGAGCTCGTCGGGGTCCAGCTCGCCCAGGGAATCCATCAGCGTCCCGGCGAGCTTGAACTCGTTCTCGCGGATCTTGACGTCGGTGCCGGGCCCGGCACCGCTCACCGGCCGGACCTGGTCGGGCCACAGCAGCGTGTGCATCACGATCGCCCCGTCGTACGCCCGCAGCATCGCCAGCGACTCCCGCCCGCGCATCGCCACCTTGCCGATCGCGACCTTGTGCTGGTGCTCCAGCGCCTCCCGCAGCACCGCGTACGGCTTGGTGGCGGAGGACCCGTTCGGGCCCAGGTAGTAGGCCTTGTCCATCTGGAGCGGGTCGATCTCGGCGGCGTCGACAAACGCCAGGATCGCCAGCGTCTTGGCCGTCGGCATCGGCAGCCGGGCCAGATCCTCGTCGGTGATCTGCACGAGGGTGTCGTCGTCCGGCGCCGGATAGCCCTTGCCGACCTCTTCGTTCGGCACCTCTTCCCCGTCCAGCTCACAGATCTTGCGGTACCGGATCTGCGCCCCGTCCTTCTCATGAATGCGCACGAACGAGACCGACGAGGTGCGGTCGGTCGCGCTGTACGTCTTCACAGGGATGGTCACCAGACCGAACGATATGGACCCATTCCAGATAGATCGCATCTCTCATCCCCTGCCGGGTGATCTGTGGGATTCTCATCGTATGTCGCCGATCACCGTCGTGGAGGGGCGGCGCCTCTCGCTGACCAACCTCGACAAGGTCATCTATCCCGGGACCGGCACGACCAAGGGCGAGGTGGTGCACTACTACACCATCACCGCGGACCCGCTCCTCGCGCACCTCCGCGACCGCCCGCTCTCCTTTCTGCGCTACCCCGACGGGCCCGACGGCCAGCGCTTCTTCACCAAGAACGTGCCGCCCGGCACCCCCGCCTGGGTGCAGACCTGCGAGGTGCCCCATTCGTCCTCCGGGCCCACCCGCCAGGTCCTGGTGCAGGACCTCTCCTCGCTGGTCTGGGCCGCCAACCTCGTCGTCGAGCTGCATGCACCCCAATGGACCAGAGGGGCGCCCGGCTCTGCCGACCGTCTCGTTTTCGACCTCGACCCCGGCGCCCCGGCCACCGTCGTGGAATGCTGCGCCGCGGCCCAGTGGCTGCGCCGCCGGCTGGCCACAGACGGTCTCGACACCTACGCCAAGACCAGCGGTGCCAAGGGCCTGCACCTGATCGTGCCCATCGAACCGACCCCGTCGGAGCGCACCACGGCCTATGCCAGAAGCCTCGCCGTAGAGGCACAGGCAGCCCTCCCGGACCTGGTCGTCCACAAAATGACCAAGGCGCTGCGCCCCGGCAAGGTCTTCATCGACTTCTCCCAGAACGCCGCCGCCAAGACCACCGCCGTCGCCTACACCCTGCGCGCCCGCCCCACCCCCACCGTCTCCGCCCCGGTCACCTGGGACGAGATCGCCGACTGCACCGACCCCGGCCAACTCACCTTCCTCTTCGACGACATCGCGCCCCGCCTCGCCCGGCACGGCGATCTGCTCACCCCGCTCCTCGACCCCGGCCGCGCCCGTCCGCTCCCCAACGGCCCCTGGTAAGAGCACGCCGCTGCGGACCGTGGATTGATCAGATGGTGGAGGGGGCAACACGCAGCACAGCATCGTCGGCGCAGCCCGCGCCTACACCCTGATGATCGGCGGCGCCCTGAACTCGGTGCTGGTGCCGCAGCTCGTACGGGCCAGGGCCGAGCACGCGGACGGCGGCCGCGCCTTCGAGCAGCGGCTGGTCACCCTCGTCCTGAGCGTGCTCGCGGCCGGAACGGCGCTCGCGGTGTGGGCCGCACCGTCGATCGTCGAGATCTACCTGCCTGACACCCCCAAGGCACACGCCGCCTTCGAGCTCACCGTCGTCTTCGCCCGCTTCCTCCTCCCGCAGATCTTCTTCTACGGCCTCTTGTTCATCCTCGGCCAAGTCCTCAACGCCAGAAGCACGTTCGGCGCCATGATGTGGACGCCCGTCCTCAACAACATCGTGCTGATCACGATGTTCGGCCTCTGCATGGGCCTGCCGGCCGGACCGGACCGCGTCCAGGACATCTCGCCCGCCCAGATCAACCTCCTGGGCCCCGCCACCACCGGCGGCATCGCCCTGCAGGGCCTGGCCCTGATCCCCTTCGTCCGCGCGGCAGGCTTCCGCTTCCGGCCGCGCTTCGACTGGCGCGGCCACGGTCTGCGCAAGAGCATCGTGGCCGCCCGCTGGACCCTGCTGTTCGTGCTCGCCAACCTCGTCGCGATGACCGTCGTCTCCCGCTTCGCCACCGCCGCCGACCAGTAACTCCCCGACGCCGGCGTCGGATACGCGAACCACTCGACGCCCAGACCCTCTGGAACCTGCCGCAGTCCATCGTCACCGTCTCGCTGGTCACGGCCCTGCTGCCGCGGATGAGCCGCGCGGCCACCGAACGCCGGCTGGACGGCCTGCGCGACGACCTGTCCCGCGGGCTGCGCGTCAGCTCGAGGACGCCCGTACGCCCTTCTGGATGGCCGTCTGCATCAGCGCCGTCAACATCGCCCTGGCCGCCGCCTGTCACTGCCTCCTGCCTGCCCGCCGGGCGGTGACCGGTATGGCCGCCGCCTACACCGTCGCGTACGGCATCGGCATGCTCGCCACCGCTCTGCTGCTGCACCGCCGGCTCTCCGGACGCCTCGACGGCCGCCGGCTGTGCCGCACCTGCGGCAAGCTGACCGTGGCCGCAGCCGTGGCCGGCGCGCTGGGCCGGCCGGCGGTGCGCGCCTGCGACGGGGTGGCCCTCCCGGCCGGCTGGATTCCGGTGCTGGGTCTTGTCGCGGGCGGGGGCGCCATGGCCTTGTTGTTCCTGGCGCCGGCCCGTCTGCTGACATCGGGGAATTGCGGAGCCTGCCGGGTCTGCGATGAAGGCGGTACGCTGCGTGACCTTTCCTGGCGACATTTCCTGAGGGGTTTCCTGACGGAACATGAGAAATTCACCGGCTTGCCGCCTTTGACGTGCCATCAGCCCAGTTGCCGGTTGCTCACCGCGTAAACACATAACTCTCTCCCTGTGTTCACACTGCGGTGAATGCCGTGATGGAAAGCTTTCTGCGGCCGTATACCCAACGGCCGGTGCCGGTCGTGCCCCCACATTTCACGGCTCGGTGCCACATTTCGGGGAGAGGACACCATCCGTGGACAACACCCGCATGACCCGCCGCGGCCGTACCGCGCTGACCGTGGCCGCCGTCACCGCGCTGGCGGCGCTCGCCGTACAGATCCCGGCCACCGCCACGGCCGGTACGGCAACCGGTACGGCGGCGCACAGCAGATCCGTCGCCACGTACGACGACACGTACTACAAGGACGCGATAGGAAAGACCGGCCAGGAACTCAAGAATTCGCTGCACCAGATCATCAGCAGCACCCAGACCGGGAAACTGAGCTATTCCCAGGTCTGGGACGCCCTCAAGGACACCGACGAGGACCCGGCCAACAGCGCGAACGTCATTCTGCTGTATTCCGGCACCTCGGAGAGCAAGAATTCCAACGGCGCCGATCCGGACGACTGGAATCGCGAGCACGTCTGGGCGAAATCCCATGGCGATTTCGGTACGGCCACCGGTCCCGGCACCGACATCCACCATCTCCGACCGTCGGATGTGTCGGTCAACAGCACCCGCGGCAACAAGGACTTCGACAACGGCGGTACGGAGGTCGGCGAGGCGCCGGGCAATTACACCGACGGCGATTCCTTCGAGCCCCGCGACGCCGACAAGGGCGATGTCGCGCGGATGATCCTCTACATGGCGGTCCGCTACGACGGCGGCGACGGGTTCCCCGACCTGGAGCCCAACGACAAGGTGGACAACGGCTCCGCGCCGAACATCGGGCGGATCTCGGTACTCAAGCAGTGGAGCGACCAGGACCCGCCGTCCGCCTTCGAACAGCACCGCAACCAGGTGATATTCGACAAGTACCAGCACAACCGGAACCCGTTCATCGACCACCCCGAGTGGGTCGACGAGATCTGGTAGCAGCCACCTCGCGAGACATCCGCGCCGCCACCGGGGCGGGCATTGCGGGCGGATGGGCGTCGCTCGGTGTAGCGTCCTGATCAGCTGTCGTGGTTCCGAAGTGCCGGGCGCCCGTGTCGCATTCACGGGCGTTCTTGCTGTGCAGTGCGTCTCCGGGCCAGGGCGATCACCTCCGGGTTCCGCAGGTCGCGGAAGCCGATTCAGGCCCGATTTTTTGACGAAGGAGACAGGTTCTATGGCTACCGGCACCGTCAAGTGGTTCAACTCCGAAAAGGGCTTCGGATTCATCGCGCAGGACGGCGGCGGCGCCGACGTATTCGCGCACTATTCGAACATCGACGCCCAGGGCTTTCGCGAGCTCTCGGAGGGCCAGAAGGTGAGCTTCGAGGTCACCCAGGGCCAAAAGGGCCCCCAGGCGGAAAGCATCCGCCCGGCCTGATCGCCGCCCCCGGCCATGGCGCCCGTCCCGTACCGGGAACGGGCGCCGTGGTATTCCGCGGCCGGGCCCCGAGGCGCTCAAGGACGACGGTCGTGGAGGATCTTCTGAAACATCCGATGGTCGCGCCAGGCCCCATTGATGTGCAGGTAGTTCCTGGCGATGCCGTACGGCTCGAACCCGCACTTGGCCAGCACGCGCTGCGAGGCACGGTTGTCCAGCAGTGTGCCCGCCGCCAGCCGGTGCAGGCCCAGCTCCGTGTCGGCCGCCGCACAGACCCGGGCCAGCGCGGCGGACGCCAGCCCGCGCCCCACCTCGCCCGCGTCGATCCAGTACCCGACATTGCCGCTGCGCAGCGGGCCCAGCACGATGCCGGACAGCGAGATCGCCCCTACGATGCCGGCCTCCGCCGCGGCATCCTCCCGTTCGAGGACCCAGGGGATCCCGCGCCCCGCCTCCCGGTCGGCCAGCAGCGCGCGCAGCCGTTCCGACTGCCCGGCGGGGGTGTAGAAGGCCTCATCGCGGTCCGGCTCCCAGGGCCGGAGATGGTCACGGCTCCGAAGACAGGCGTGGGCGAGGCCGGCGGCATCGTCCTGTGTGGCGGGCCGCATGACAACGTCGGAGGTGAGCTGCACGGACGCGGTGATCATCCGCTCAGCCTACGAGCACGGCACCGCGCGGGCGTGTCCGAGGGAGCGCCCGCGACGGAGATGAAGCGGTGAGCCGCCGTGCAACGGCGCGGCGCGGCGTGGTCAGGGCTGCGGCGGCCGGTCCTGGTCCCCCGGCGTGCCGTACTGCTCCCTGAGCTTGTCCTGGCCCGTGTCGATCTGCCCCTTGTACGTGCCCTGGGTCTTGTCGTCGATGGTGTCCCCGGCCTTGTCGATGCCCTTGTCGGCCTGCGATTCATGGCCCTTCAGCATCTGCTTGATCTTGTCCATCATGGACATGCGGCATCCTCCTCACCACGGTCCCCCCACGACTCCAGCATCGCCCCCGCTCGCATGATCTGCATCCGCACACCGCAGTCCCGCACACCCCCGCAGTCACCCGATCGGGCCAGGCCGATCCGGGATTCGTGACGACAGTCCATCGGCCCGCCCGACGGGCACGGCGCCGCCGCCCGGCCGAGAATGCAGCGGTGAGCGATGAACAGTGCACCTCCGACGACACCGCGCCGCGCCGCATGCCGTCCCACGAGCAACGGCGCCTCGCCCGAGGGGCACTGGCCGGCCGTGCGCGCGACGCGGACGATCTGTCCCTGCTGATGGACATGCTGGGTCTGGACCCGGCCGGCGATCCCTGCCACGAGGCGGCCGACGGCCCGGGAACGGACCCCGAGCCCGGAACCGGACGCGAGCGCGGCACGGGACGCGAGCGCCGGACCGACACCCGCCGCGACACCTGCGCCGAGGCTAGCCCTCCCGGACCAGCCGCAACGTGACGATCTGGAACGGCCGCAGCGCCATCCGCACCGTGTTGCCCTCCCGCTCCACCGCCGGGCCCTCCGCCGTCGGGCGTTCCAGCAGGTCCGTGGCGACCACATCGGCCAGGGCGAAGGACGTGGTGAGTGCGGTCCTGGCCCGCCCGCCGTGGGCCTCGTGGAGACGGACGATCACATCGCCGCCGGCATCGTCGGCGAGTTTGACGGCCGTGACGACCGTGGCGTCGTTGTCGACCGAGATCAGCGGCGCTACGGGGCCGGCGCCGGTGATGCGCCGTTCGGGCAGGTTGATGCGATGGCCTTCGCGTACCGCGTCGGCGAGGGTCGCGCCGGGGGCGAGCGCGTAGCGGAAACGGTGCCGGCCCTGGTCGGTCTCGGGATCGGGGAAGCGCGGGGCGCGCAGCAGAGAGAGCCGTACGGTGGTGGTCGTACCCCGGTCGCCGTCGTCCCGGACGGTGCGGGTGACGTCATGGCCGTAGAGGCAGTCGTTGACCAGCGCGACGCCCCAGCCCGGCTCCTCGGCCTGGACGAAACGGTGCGCACACGCCTCGAACTTGGCCGCTTCCCAGCTGGTGTTGGTGTGCGTAGGCCGGTACAGATGCCCGAACTGCGTTTCCGCGGCGTAGCGTTCGGCGTGCAGGTCAAGGGGGAAGGCGGCCTTGAGGAACTTCTCCGTCTCGTGCCAGTCGGCCTCGGTGGCGATGTCCAGGCGCCGCCGTCCCCGCGCCAGGGACAGTTCCTGTACGACCCGTGAGGCACCGAAGGAGCGGGTGACGCGTACCGTCGCGGCCCCCGGCGCCGCCTCGCTCAGCACCACCTCGTCCGCCTCGGTGAGATCGGTGACGACATTGCGGTAGAAGGAGTCCACGTCCCAGGCGTCCCACATGTTGGGGAAGTCGGGGTGGATCTGCAGCAGGTTCGCCGTGCCACCGGGTGCGACGGCCTCGCGGCCGGCGGCGAGGTCGTACGCGGAGACGACCAGGCCGCGGCCGTCGATCCCGATGCGCAACAGGCCGTTGTCGAGGAGGAATCCGCCGTCCGGGCGGGACTCGGCGCGTACCGCGGATCCGTCCTGGACCGCTGCGCCGATGGCGCCGGCCGCGACCCCGCCGCGGGCGTGCGGCGCCGAGTTCGCCACCAGACCGCCGCTCCCGCCGCCGGCCAGCGCGCCCAGCGCCGCCGCGATGATGCCCTCCAGCTCGACGGCGACCGCGGCGTACGTCTTCTCCGCCTCGCGGTGCACCCAGGCAATCGACGAACCCGGCAGGATGTCATGGAACTGGTGCAACAGTACGGTCTTCCATAGGCGGTCCAACGCTGCGTAAGGGTAAGGGTGTTGGGCCGCTACGGCCGCCGTCGCCGACCACAGTTCCGCCTCGCGCAGCAGTGCCTCGCTGCGGCGGTTGCCGCGCTTGGTCCTCGCCTGGCTGGTGAGGGTCGCGCGATGCAGCTCCAGATACAACTCGCCCACCCACACCGGAGCCTGGGGGTACTCGGCCTCCGCCTTGGCGAAGAAATCGGCGGGCTTCTCCCACTCCACCACGGCCGAACCGTCCAGGCTGCGCAGCCTGCGGGCCTTGGCGATCATCTCGCGGGTCGTACCGCCACCCCCGTCACCCCAGCCGGTCGGCGCCAGCGAGTGCCGGGCCACACCCTTGTCCTTGAAATTCCTTGCCGCATGGGCGATTTCACCGCCCGCCATCTGACAGTTGTAGGTGTCCACCGGCGGGAAGTGGGTGAAGATCCGGGTGCCGTCGATGCCCTCCCAGCGGAAGGTGTGATGCGGGAAGGCATTGACCTGACTCCAGGAGATCTTCTGCGTCAGCAGCCACTTCGCGCCCGCCGCCTTGATGATCTGGGGCAGACCGGCGGCGAAGCCGAAGGTGTCCGGCAGCCACACCTCGTCGCTCTCGACACCAAACTCCTCCAGGAAGAACCGCTTGCCATGCACAAACTGACGGGCCATCGCCTCCGAACCCGGCATGTTGGTGTCCGACTCCACCCACATCCCGCCCGCCGGTACGAACCGCCCGTCCGCGACGGCCTTCTTGACCCGGGCGTAGACCTCCGGACGGTGCTCCTTGATCCACGCGTACTGCTGCGCCTGCGACATGGCGAACACGAACTCCGGCTCGTCCTCCAGCAGCGCCGTCATGTTCGACGCCGTACGCGCCACCTTCCGTACGGTCTCCCGCAGCGGCCACAGCCACGCCGAGTCGATATGCGCATGCCCGACCGCGCTGATCCGGTGCGCGGACGCCGCCGCGGGCGCCGCCAGGACATCGCCCAGTGCCGAACGGGCCCGCTCCGCCGACCCGTTGACGTCCTGAAGGTCCACGAGGTCCAGTGCCCGGCCCACCGCCCGCAGTACCTCCCAGCGCCGCGGACTGTCCACCGGCAGCTCCGGCATCAGCTCGCCGAGCACCTCGAGATCCTGGATCAGCTCCCACACCGTGGTGTCGAACACCGCCAGATCCATCCGCGCCAGCCGGTACAGAGGCTCACTGCCCGCCGTCTCCCGGTCGCCCAGCCGGGTGGGCCGGAAGGGCGGGACGTCGAGGATCACCGGGTTGGACGCGGCCTCCAGATGCCACTCGACGCGCTCGCCGCCCCGCACCGGCGCCCCCACCCGCACCCACTGATTGCGCGGATTGATGGCCTTCACCGGACTGCCGTCGGGCGTGTACACGAGCGCCTCGCACTGAAATCCCGGCATCCGCTCATCGAACCCGAGGTCCAGCACCGCCTCCACGGTGCGCCCGGCCCACTCCTTTGGCACCCGCCCCTGAACCCGGAACCAGGTCGTCGCCCAGGGCGCACCCCACATATCGCCCACGGCCACCGGGGAGTGCACCGCCGCCAGCCCTTCCGCGACGGGCACCGTTCCCCAAGCTCTCGAACCGACTCGAGCAGGGGAGCCCCCAATCCCCGGCGCGACCCAGGCCGCGACATCCAGGGGGACCGAGTCCGGATACAGGGCAGGCCGGATGCGCTCGTTCAGCACACGCGTGAGACGGGCTTCGACCAGTGCGCGATCGTCATGCATGGGAGACGGCTCCATGGGAGTGGGGAGGGGCGTCGGTGTGGGTGTGGGTGTGGGTGTGTGGTCTTCGTGCTCACCAAGGGTGTTGGGTCCTGGCAGACTCCGAGGAGCTGAACAGCTCATCCACGGCGCGGACTTCGAGCTGGACGGCGGGCTCGCTCTGCTCGCGGCGCAGCCCGGGGACGTAGAAGGCCGTACCGCAGGTGCCGCCGAGGAAACGCCGCGACCCGTCCGGGAGCCGGCGATGCAGCTCGTAGTGGCGCACGGGGCCGGCGGCGCGCTGCCAGTTCAGCCGCAGTGATGCCGTGCCCTCCGTCGTGGCGGCGTCGGTGACCGTCAGCGCGCGGGGAGCGGACGGCCGCCCGGTGCCCGTGCGGACCGCCAGTGCCCCCAGCCGCCACGCCACCGCGGCGCCGTCGCGGCCGGTCAGCCGTATGCCCAGCGCGTGGAGGGTGCCGGAGCCGAGGGAGTCGAGCCCAACGGACACGGTGCGCCAGCCGCCGCCCGCCTCGACGGCCCCTGCGGGCAGGTATGCGTACGGGGCGGGCTCGCCCGGCGCCGGCGGCTCCCGCAGGGCGACGGCCATCTCGACGATGACCGGGCCCGAGGCCGCGTCGGTGCGATGGGTCAGATCGACGACCGTGCCGGGGCCGGTCGGCAGCCGGGCGGGGAACAGCTCCACGGTCGCGGGGGCGTCGAGAGCGCCCCGTACCAGCAGGCTGCTGCCGCCGCGCCAGGCATCGGTGAAGTCCAGTGACATTTCGGGGCGTTGGCCGTCGGTGCGGATCGGCCAGCGGCGGGGCGGCAGGCGGTCCTGGAGGCCGAGATGGTTCCACGGCGCGTCGGATGCCGCCGCGCCGTCCTCGTACCACCGAAGGCCGTGACCGGTGTTGAAGGAGGTCGCGAACGGCAGCGCGGTGAGCGTCGATCGGTCGGCGACCGCGGCAGCCGGGGCCCGCCAGCCGGCGTCGGCGCCGGTACCGGTGGTGCTGGCGGTGCCCATGGCGCTTGCCGTGCCCTCCCGCCGGGCAGGTGCGGGCCGGGTCGGGTCGAGGGCTTCGCCGGACCAGAACTGGTCGTCCGCGGCGTGGAACTGGCCGGGGGTGCGCCCCTCGGGAAGGTGCTGGAGGGTCCACTCGGGACGGTAGAAGCCGTACGAGACGACATGGTCGTGGTCGGCCGGGATGATCGCGTCCCAGTCCGTTGCGGTGTCCCAGCCCGCGGACTCGACATCGACACCCGCCCACAACGCGTAGCGGCTGCGGCCCAGTTGATCCGCGAGTCGCCCCGAGTCCGCCAGAGTCTGCGCGCTCCAGCGGAAGTCCACGAACAGCGAATCGGCGACCGGTCCGGCGTCGTCCTGGAAGAACGCCCGGTTGTGGTCATTGAGTGCGCCCTGCCAGCCGACCCGGCCGCTCACATTCATCGCGTCGTACCAGGTGATCCGCAACCCCTGGCCGGCCCCCGCGGCGCGCAGCGCCTTCAGGAAGCCGCGCATATCGGCGGCCAGCTCGGCATCCCCGCCGTCGGTCTCGGCGTTGACGAACCAGCCGTCGAAGCCGTACACGGTCGCCACCTGCACCAGCTTCGCGGCCAGCGGGAAGCGCCCGGCCGCATCCTTCTGCACCAGATCGCGGGTCCAGCGCAGCTCACCGCCGAAGGCGACCGGAGGGAGGAAGACCGTGCCCAGTACGGGGACGCCGTTGCGGTGCGCCGCGTCGATCACCGGGGCGTTCGGGGCCAGCACCAGCCCCTCGCCGGACGAGCCGCCCCAGAACACCAGCTCATCGAGGTACGCCCAGTGCGTCGGCGCGTAGCGGTCGGCGGTGGCCGAGCCCTGCGACGGGTTGCCCGCGGTGTGGTCGAAGGCCGCGAGCGCGCTGATCCGGGCCTGGCCGGCGCGGGCCGTGGTGTTCGCCGGAACCGGCGTGAACCGCTCGGCGAGCGGCACCGTCGCCGTGTTGAACGCCAGATCCCGGTCGCCCTCCGGCGTCCACCTGGCCAGGCTGCGCCAGGTGATGCCGTCGCCGGGCGTGCCCGCCGGCAGCGAGTCGGGGAACCAGTACGACGCATACGGCTGCAGGGAATCCGCGCCGGTACGGGGCCGGGCGGGCCGGTCGGCGGCCCTCGCGGCACCGGGGGACGACCCGACCAGGGCGGCCGCGGCGCCCGCCCCCGCCAGGAGCACACGGCGGCGGGACGGCGGGAAGGGAGGCTGGGGCATGACGGGCTCCTCGGGGTGGGGGAGTGGCTCTCACGGTCGGCCTCGCTCGACGTCGCTCGACGTCGGTCGGCCTCGCTCGGCCTCAGCCGACCTCGTCCGGCGTGCGGACCTCGGTGATCCCACGGGACGTCAAATGTGGTGCATCCGCGGCCAGTTCGGCCAGTACGAGACAGGGGCGGACGCCCTGCGCGGTGAGCCTCGCCCACGCCTCGAAGACGGCGCCGCCGGGTGCGCACACCGAGCGGTAGGGCGCGGCCTCGGCCCCGCCGGCATCGACGACCAGCGCGGTGCTCCGCGTCGCAGGACGGTGCGCCCGGCCGCGCCACTCCTCGACCAGCGCGGCGATCGCCCGCCCCGCCGGCTTGACCGTACGGTCGTTGCCGAGCAGCCCCAGCCCGTACTCGAGCTCGGGGAAGTCCGCGAGCGACCGCGACACATCGTGCGAACACCACCAGGTGACGCCCCAGAGGTCCGGGCAGTCCAGCGCGTTGACGACGGTGGCCTCGGTGAAGCGCGCCGCCCGGTCCTCGGGGATGTGCGGGGCGGGCGCGCCGACCTCCTGGAGCCATACGGGGCGGTGCGGGTCCAGAGCCCAGGCCTTGGACAGCTCGATCAGATACGCGGCGTGCTGCTCGGTGGCGGTGCCCGTCGGGCCGTGCCGCTGAGCGGTGCCGTTGAACACCCAGGAGTGCACGGCGGTCGCGGGGCCGAGCCGGGCGGCCTGGGCGGGCGTGAAGGGATGCCCGTCGCGGTACCACGCGGCGTCGTACGCGGCATGCAGATGCATCCGGCCTGGCGCGCCCCGCTCGCAGGCGGCCAGCATCCGTTCCAGCCAGGCAGTGGCCTGGGCGCCGGTGATCCGGTCCGGGTCCGGGTGCGGGCCGTCCGAGAACTGGTTGATCTCGTTGCCGAGCGTCATGCCGAGGAAGTTCGGACGGTCGGCGAGGGCGGCCGCGAGGGTGTGCAGATACTCCTCCTGGGCGGCCAGTACTTCGGGGTCGGTGAAGAGGCTGCGGCGGTGCCAGGTCTGCGTCCAGGCGGGCAGGAAGTCGAAGCTCGAGAGGTGGCCCTGGAGGCCGTCGACGGCCACGTCCAGGCCGCGTTCGGCCGCGGCGTCCGCCAGCTGGACGAGCTGTTCCACGGCGCGCGGCCGGATCAGGGTGCGGTTGGGCTGGAAGAGCGGCCAGAGGGGGAAGACCCGGATGTGGTCCAGGCCGAGGCCGGCGAGGGAGTCGAGGTCGGCGCGTACGGAGTCCAGAGCGAAGTCGAGCCAGTGATGGAACCACCCTTGGGCGGGCGTGTAGTTGGCGCCGAAGCGCACTCGATGATGCGTGTGAGGCACGGGGGCTTCCTGCGCTTCCTGTGAGGGCGGCAGCGGGGGAGTGCGGCGACGGCGTCAGCCCTTGACGGCTCCCTCGCCGACACCGCGGAAGAAATAACGCTGCAGACAGGCGAACATCACGATCAGCGGGAGCACGGCGACCACGGTGCCGGCTGCGACCAGCCGCTGGTTGTCCGCGAACGTGCCGTGCAGAAAGTTCAGACCGATGGTCAGGGTGAACTTCGACTGGTCGCTCAGCACGATCAACGGCCAGAGGAAGTCGTCCCAGGCACCCATGAAGGCGAAGATCGCCACGACGGCGAGGGTGCCCTTGACCGACGGCAGAGCTATCCGTACGAACCGCTGCCAGGCATTGGCGCCGTCGACGAACGCGGCCTCCTCGACCTCGTACGGCAGCCCCGCGAAGGCATTGCACATCAGCAGCACATTCATCGCGCCGATACAGCCGGGCAGCAGCACACCGACCAGGGTGTTGTTGAGCTGGAGCTCCCGCATCGTCACAAACTGGGCGATCATGATGCTCTCCACCGGCACCAGCATCGCCATGATGAAGACGACCAGGGCGGTCTTACGGCCCTTGAAGCGCATCCGGGCCAGGGCGTAGCCCGCGAGCGCGGCGCCCACGCAGTTGGTGAGTACATTCGCGGTGGCGACCTTGAAGGAGTTCAGCGCGAAGTCCCAGACCGGGATGATCTGTGCGACGCCGGCGTAGTTGGCGAGGGTGGCCTGATGGGGGATCAGGCTCGGCGGGTAGCGGTAGATGTCCTCGCCGGGGCCCTTGAGGGAGGTGGAGAGCTGCCACAGGAACGGCCCGACCGTCAGTGCCAGGACCGACAGCAGCAGCAGATACCGCAGCGCCAGCTGCCATCCGGGCATCCGACGCTCGGCGCGTTGCCGCTCGCGTTCCCTGCGGCGCTGCCTGCGCGGGGTGCTCATGCCGCGTCCTCCTTCCGGTTGGCGCGCAGCACCAGCAGCATCAGTCCCAGCGTGATGACGAAGACGACGACGGACAGCGCCGAGGCATAGCCGACCCGGCCGCTGAGCCCCGTGCCGGCCTGCTGGACGAGCATCACCAAGGTGGTGTCCTCCCCGCCGGGGCCGCCGGTGGGACCGGCCATCAGATAGACCTCGGAGAACACCTTGAATGCGCCCACCGAGGACAGCGCCCCCACCAGCACCATCGTCGGCCGCACCGCCGGCACGGTCACGGTCAGGAAGCGGCGCACCGCCCCCGCACCGTCGACCGCGCAGGCCTCGTGCAGCTCACGGGGGACATGGGCCAGCGCCGCCAGATAAATGATCATGTAGTAGCCGAGGCCCTTCCACACCGTCACCGCCATCGCGCTGAGCAGCAGCAGCCAGGGATCGCTGAGAAAGCCGACCTTGCCGAAGCCGAGATTCTCCAGCAGCGCATTGATCAGCCCACGGTCGTCCAGCAGCCAGACCCAGATCAGCCCGACCACGACGACGGACGCCACCACGGGGGTGTAGAACGCGGCCCGGAAGAAGGCGATCCCGGGGATGTGCCGCCGCACGAGCAGGGCCAGCAGCAGCGGCAGGATCACCAGCAGCGGTACGACCCCCAGGACATAGAGCAGGCTGTTGCGCAGCCCCGTCCAGAACATCGCGTCATGGATCAGCTCCTGGTAATTGGCGCCGCCGACGAAGTGCCCTTCGGTGAGCGTGCGCGCATCGGTGAAGGAATGCGCCACGGTGCTCAGGAACGGATACAGCCCGAATGCGGCGACGATCAGCAGCCCGGGAGCCAGGAACAGCCAGGGGCCGGCGGGACGGTGCGTACGGATTCCACGGTGCTTCTCCGTCATCACTGTGGGCCTCATCGCGGTGGGCCTCAGCCCGTCTTCAGCAGACGGTTGCACTCGGCGACCGCACCGTCCAGCGCCGCCTTCGGGGACTGCTTGCCCTGGACGGCCTTGGCGACCGCATTGCGCAGCACGGTCTTCATCTGGTCGCTGAGCAGCACCGGCGTGTAGTTCACCGCGGTCTTGAGCGACGTGGCCGAGGCCACCCGTACCCGGGTCGCGTCGGTGCCGTCCTCCTTGGTGAAGTACGGATCGTCCAGCGACCCCCGGGTGCTCGGAAAGATGGTGACCTCCTTGGCGAAGGCCATCTGATTCCTCCGGTCCGTGACGAAGTGCGCGAACGCCACGGCCGCGGGCTTCACCTTGCTCTGCGCATTCACCATCAGGCCCTGGACATACATATTGGCCTTACCGGTGTTGTTGACCGTGTCCGTGATCCCTATGTGCCGATAGAGGCTCGGCGCCTCTTTCTTGAAATTCTGCAGGTCCAGCGCACTGCCCGGATTCATGGCCACCGACTGCTGCTCGAATTTCCGCCCGGCGGACTCGGCCTGCGCGGTGAGCGCCTGCGAGTCCAGTGCCCCGGCCGCATACAGCTCCTTGTAGTGCCGGAGCAGCTCGACGCCCTTGGGCTCGTTGAAGGTGAACTCCGTACCCTGCGCATTCATCAGCCGTACGCCGTACCGCCCGAAATCCTCGATGGACGGTGTACTCGCGAGCATCGCCGTCTTCCGGCCGCTCTTCCGCGCCATCGAAAGGGCGTCCTTGAAGAGCTGGTGGTATGTCTTCGGTGGCTTCTCCGGATCGAGACCGGCCTGCCGGAAGAGCTCCTTGTTGTAGAACATCGGCCCGGTGTTCAGATACCAGGGGAAGGCATAGACGCCCGGCATCCCCGGCATCTTCTGGCTTTGCCACGCCCCCTCGAGATACTCCCCGCGGTACCTGCCGGCGGCCTTCTCCAGGTCCAGCGCGAGACCGGCCTTGGCCAGCGGACAGGCGAGGTCGGGGGAGACGTTGACGACATCGGGGAGGGTGCCGCCCGCCGCATCGGCGCTGAGCTTTTCCGGATACCCTTCGGCCGGCTGGTCGATCCACTTCACCTCGGTATCCGGATACTTCTTCTCGAAGTCCGCAATGAGCCCCTCGAAGTAATCCTTGAAATTGGCCTTGAGATTCCAGGTCTGGAAGGTGACCTTTCCCTCGACCTTCCCCGAGACGCTGTCCGATCCACCGGAGTTCTCCGGAGTCCCGCAGGCGGTCAGCGCAAGCAAAGACGTCAACATGATTGCGCTGACCACGGCCGTTCGGCGGGAAATACGCATGGCTGGCTGGCTCCTTCGCTATGACCTCTTGCCCTGACTTTCTGTCCTGACTTTTCCGACCAGAAACAAGCAGAATTGCTGCGCGACAGCCGCCCCGGGTAACGATGCGGCAGACCGTACTAATGCGTTTTAGTGAGTGTCAATACCCCGGTACGCGAAGTGTGGTCGGAGGGCCGGTTGACATGCCCCTCCCTGCTGATCAGACTGACCGCACTAATGCGGTTTAGGTCACGAGGAGAGCCCGCCATGACAGCGCCCGGTGAGGCCGCTCGCCGTAAGCCGGCACGCCGCCCGACGATCAAGGACATCGCCCGCCGGGCCGGTGTGTCGGAGAGCGCCGTCTCCTTCGCGCTCAACGACCGGCCGGGCGTCTCCCAGGACACCCGCGCCCGGGTACGGCGCGTCGCGGAGGAACTGGGCTGGCAGCCCAACAGCGCGGCCCGCGCCCTGTCCGGCGAACGCGCGGGCTGCATGGGCCTCGTGCTCGCGCGCCCCGCCCAGACCCTCGGCGTGGAGTCGTTCTTCCTCCAGCTCGTCTCCGGCATCCAGGAGGTGTTCGCCGCCCGGAAGATCGCGCTCCTCTTCCAGGTCGTGGCGGACCTCGAGACCGAATGCGCGCTCTACCGCCGCTGGTGGGCCGAGCGCCGCGTCGACGGCGTCCTCGTCGTCGACCCGCGCACCCAGGACCCGCGCCCGCAGCTGCTCGCCTCGCTCGGCCTCCCCGCCGTCGTCGTCGGCGGCCACGCCGAACCGGCACCGGACCCTCCGGACGCGCCCCGCACGCGCCCCCTGCTCTCCACCGTCTGGGCCGACGACTCCAAGGCCATGGCCCGGCTCGTCGACCACCTCTACGGCCTCGGGCACCGCCGTATTGTGCACGTGGCCGGCCTGCCGGGCCTGGCCCATACCGAGCGCCGGATCCGCTCGCTGCGCACCGAAGCGGACCTGCGCGGCCTGGACGACCGGCAGGTGCGCTCGGTGACCACCGATTACTCCGACGCCGAAGGGGCCGAGGCCACCCGCCGCATCCTCGACGCCGCCGAGCCGCCCACCGCGATCATCTACGACAACGATGTGATGGCCGTGGCCGGCGCCTCGGTCGCCGCCGAGCGCGGAATCCCCGTACCGGACAGGCTGTCGATCGTGGCCTGGGACGACTCCCCGCTGTGCCGGGTCACCCACCCCCGCCTGACCGCCCTCGTACGCGACACCCCCGGCTTCGGCAGGCTCGCCGCCCAGGAACTCCTCGCCGTCCTCGACGGCGGACCGCTGCGCACCGTGCAGGGCGAACTGCCGCACCTGGAGGCCCGGGAGAGCACCGGCGCACCGTGACAGCGCCGCCCGCCCGTGTTGAGGATTGCCCTACGGCATCGCGCGTCGGTCACCGGCCGGGTGAGGCGTGGAGGTGCCCGGGAGATGCCCGTTGGAGGCATTCCACCGTGTCAGTCGAGTTGAATCACACCATCATTTCCGCCCGGGACAACCGGGCCTTGGCCGAATTCCTGGCGCATATCCTCGGTTTGCAGGTCGGGACGGAAGCCGGTCCGTTCATTCCGGTCGACACCAGCAATGGTGTCACGCTGGACTTCGCCACCGTCGACCCCGAGTTGATCACGACCCAGCATTACGCCTTCCTCGCCTCGGAGGACGAGTCCGATACGTCGTTCGCGCGTATCAAGGAGGCCGGGCTGATGTATGGGGCCGATCCCCGGCAGCAGCATCCGGGCGAGATCAACTACAACCACGGCGGGCGCGGCGTGTACTTCCTGGACCCCGCCGGCCATGCCATGGAACTCCTCACCCAGCCGTACGGCAATCTCGAGGCGTGAGCCGCGCCAGGTAGCGGAAAAGGGGGAGCGGGCCGACGCGGTCCGCTCCCCCGATGAATGCCCGATCAGTGATGCGTCACGACACCCGCCGCCATCCGGCCGCAGTTCGAGCCGGAGACGCTCACGCTGACGGATTCGATCGTGCCGCCCCAGTCGACGCACAGCCCCTTGGCCGCCAGATACACCGGGCCGGCGTAGGAGGTGTATTCGCCGCTGTCGTACACCGTTTCGGTGCTTCCGTCGCTCGGTGCGAGATAGGTGTACATGTACACGGGCTTACCCGGGCTGTTCCGTACCGTCACGACACAGTTCTTCCCGGTCTTGGCGCTGTACGTCAGGTACACGGTCCCCTTGCCGGTGACCGGTACGGAATTCACTACGCTGTAGCCGCTGCCACAGGCCCCGTTGTACGAGGCGGCAGTTGCGCCTGCGGGTGCGGCCGAGGCGGTGGTGGCCGTTGCCATTGTGGCAATTCCTGCTACGGCCAGCACCGCAGATCCTGCGATGGCACGAGAACGCTTCATGGGAATACCCCCGCCGGGTGTATGCGTCGCGTGGTCAGGTCGCAGTGTTGGACAGCGGACGTACCGGGATGGTTGTACCGCAACTCTCCAAAGCCCGAATCAACTTGGGCACAACGGCCGGTCCCCGGCGCCGAAGAGGGCGTCGGGGACCGGCCGTTGTCGCGGCTGTCGCGGGATCAGCCGCCGTTCGCGAGGACCTTGAGACGGGCGAACGAACCGTTGAAGCGGTTGCGGTCACCGATCTTCGGCGCCGAGGACGTGTGCTGCCAGATGCTGTGGAACTTCCAGCCGGCCGGCAGCGCGCCGACGGAGCCGCCGTAGCGCGGGATCCACAACGGGTTGCTGTTGCCGAACTGCGCCGAGTTGCCGGTGCACCGCTTCCACCAGTTGGTGGAGGTGTAGATCACCACATCGCGACCGGTCTTCGCCCGGTAGGTCTTCGCGAAGTCCGCGATCCAGCCGGCCATCTCCGCGTGGCTCTTGCCGTAGCAGGTCGAACCGTACGGGTTGTACTCCATGTCGAGCGCCCCCGGCAGCGTCCTGCCGTCCTTGGACCAGGCGCCGCCGTGACTTGCGAAGTAATTCGCCTGCGCGGCACCGCTGGAGTGGTCCGGCAGCGCGAAGTGGTACGCGCCATGGATGAGGCGGGCGTCGTATGCGCCCTTGTACTGCTGCAGGAAGTAGGGGTTCCGGTAGTTGTGGCCCTCCGTGGCCTTGACGTACGCGAATTTCACGCCGCCCTCGCGCAGCGCCGACCATCCGACGTTGCCGTTGTGGCTGGAGACGTCCACACCCGACACGGCGGGCCGGGTCGAGCGAGGCTCGGAACCTCCGGCCCGGTCGCCCCCCTCGTGGGCGGCGATGGTGGAGCCCATCCAGTCCTGCTCCGGGTGCGCGGGTCCTTTTCCCGCGTCCGACGCCCCAGCGGAACCGGGCAGCGCGAGGGGCAGCACGAGCACGGAGAAGAGAGAGACGAAAGTTCCGGCCGTGATATGGCGCGTGCGGCGGGCCGGACCGGATCTGCGCAAGGGCATCGCGTGCCTCCGAAGTCCTTCGGTTGGGTCAGGTACGGCGGAATTTGAGCAGAATCCTGCCGATAAGAAGACTTATATGCTGAACCGACCACGACTAAGACCGGACCGGCCTTCCGTCCGCCGACCGGCCGGGGCATCTCACCCGACTGGTCGTCATATCCCCACGCGAAGCGGGCCCCGGCAGTTGCCGGGGCCCGCTTCGCTGCGCAGCGGCGAACGCGCCATTCCGCCGCTTCGCACTGCCTCTGCCGACCATCCTGTCGGCCTCTTCACCTTGTCCCGCCGTACGCACAGCCGGTCGCTGCCGGCTGTCCGCGGAGGGTTCTCCGTTTGATGCCGGTGGCTCAGTAGGCGGAGTTGACGTTGTCGATGGAGCCGTAGCGGTCGGCCGCGTAGTTGGCGGCGGCGGTGATGTTGGCGACCGGGTCGGTGAGCTTATCGGGGGTGCCGGCGACGTGGTAGGTGTCGAAGGTGGGCTGGATCACCTGGAGCAGGCCCTTGGAGGGGATGCCGTTGATGGCGTTGATGTCCCAGTCGTTGACGGCGTTGGGGTTGCCGGAGGACTCGCGCATGATGTTGCGGTGGAGGCCGTCGTAGGAGCCGGGGATGCCCTTGGCGTCCATGATGTCCAGCGCCTCGCGGATCCAGCCGTCCAGGTTGTTCGCGTACTGCTTGGGCTCGGCCTTGCGCTCGGCGGAGCGGTGGGTGGCCTGCTTCGCGGTGTGCGCCTTCTTCGGGGCGTCCTTGGCCTTGACCTGGGCGGCGACGGACTCGATCGCCGGGTGCTCGGCCTTGGGGGCGTCGCCCTTGGCCTGCACCGCAGCCGGCATTCCGTTCGCGCTGACCGGCTTGACCGCGGCCGGGGCGTGCGCGGGGGCGGCCTGGGCGGTGCTGGGCTGGGCGGTGACGGCCAGGGCCGTGGTGGCGCCGGCGGCGACCAGAACGGCGGTGGCGACCTTGTGCGTACGGGTAATGCGGGTAATGCGGGCGGTGCGGGTCAGGGTGAAGCTAGGCATACGGAGTGACCTCTTCCAGGTACTGGGGACGGGGAGGCGGCCTTCTACGGCGCGTAGAGAGTCCGAGAGCTATGTGCCGCGTTCGCCTTTAGGGGCGGAATTCGCTGGCTCGTTCCCGGCGCAAATCCATAGTTAGCGAACGCCCCAGCAGCTGGCAATGACGGCTTGTACTAGGCGTCTTCGTGAGAAGGTGCGTGATTCCCGGAGCCGGGCTCATTTCTCGCCTGTGGCCCGGAATTTAGCCAACTAGCAGAGGTCGTACGTGACGTACGCCCTGTGCCCGGCATCACCTCTGGGAGCCCCGAATCCGCTTCCCGTACCGCGCCAAAGTTGCCTGGCTCACATGCGAATTGGGCTTTCCCGTACCGGCCGTGTACCCGGCTGCGGGGAGGGGAATCCGAGTTGAATCCGTAATGCGGCACACCCGTATTCCATAAAAGTGGCACAGGCCACTTCCGCGGGCGCCCAGGGGTGTTGGATTCCCGCTGTGCGCACGGCGCAGGGTGCGGTAAGTCATGCCGCTCGAGTCGGCCCGGCGCACTAGCCCGTCAGGGAGTTTCACTACGGCGAAACGGCGGTGCTGATGGTCCGTTCGCAGCAGCATGCGGGCTGTCGTGTGGCAGCCGGGCCGCGCGTGCCGGATGGTGAGATCGCAAGCAGTAGTCCCCCACTCACTCACCGTAGGGAAAGCTCATGCTCCGTCGTGTATCCACTGTTCTCACCGGCGCCATGGTGGCAGGCATCCTCGCCACGGGTGCCGCCGCCGCGGCGCCCGCTCCCGAGCACGGCCAGCGCGCGCACCACAGCCAGAGCCAGAGCCAGCACAAGCGCTACGACGGCGACCACCGTCACGCCCGCCTCGACAAGCGCTCCGTCCATCAGCCGGGCGTTGAACTCCACGATGTGGGTGCGCAGTCCGAGGCCCTTGAGGGCGCCGGCCGCCTCC